>JBNMLI010000331.1:0-1014 GCA_050874765.1 Alistipes sp. | reverse complement strand
TTTCGCAGATGCGTATGCCCGACGACCCCGAACAACTCTATGCTCCGATACGCTACGCTCTGGGCGAGGGCGGCAAGCGTATGCGCCCGACACTGCTGTTGCTGGCATACAATCTCTTCGACGACGACTTCGAGTCGGCTCTGCATGCCGCTTCGGCGATTGAGATTTTCCACAACTTCACACTCCTGCACGACGACATCATGGACAACGCCGCCGTGCGTCGCGGTCGCCCTTCGGTCTATGCCAAGTGGGGCGGCAATGTGGCGATACTCTCGGGCGATGCGATGATTATCAACGCCTATGCCCACTTGCAACTCGTACCGGCAGGGCAACTGCCGCGCGTCATGCAGGCGTTCAATGCGATGGCGGCGCAGGTGTGCGAGGGTCAGCAGTACGATATGGATTTCGAACGACGCACGAAGGTGTCGGTGGTCGATTATATGCACATGATTGAACTCAAAACCTCCGCCCTGCTTGCGGGTGCGACGACCATCGGCGCGATGCTTGCGGGTGCCTCCGATGCCGACACGAAGCACCTCTACCGCTTCGCCATCGAACTCGGCTTGGCATTCCAGTTGCAGGACGACCTTTTGGATAGTTACGGCGACGAGCGTCTGGGCAAGAAAATCGGTGGCGACATCTTGGAGGGCAAGCAGACCTTCCTGATGGTTACCGCGATGTCGAACGGCTCGGCAGAGCAGCGCGAGGTGCTGCGCACGACGGCTCGGCGCGACGATTTGACCGACGAACAGAAGATTGCCGCCGTGCGTGCGGTTTACGACGCGCTCGATGTCCCGCGCCTTGCCGAACAGCAAATCGGTTTGCGCTTTTCGCGTGCCACGGCGATGCTCGATGCGTTGAGCGTCCCTGCCGAGCGTGTCGAGCCGTTGCGAGCATACGCCGCAGGTCTTATCGGACGAAAAAAGTAGAAGATGAAACGCAGTGATATAGAGATAATGGCTCCCGTGGGGAGTTACGAGGCTTTGAGAGCCGCCATCAATGCAGGTGCCGATT
>JBNMLI010000330.1:0-1043 GCA_050874765.1 Alistipes sp. | reverse complement strand
TCTCCGACGGCACGGACAACCACCTTATCCTTGTCGATTTGCGTCCCAAATTTCCTGAACTGACAGGCAAGGTTGCCGAGCGCGCGCTCGTTGCTGCCGACATCACGACCAACAAAAATATGGTGCCTTTCGATTCGCGCTCGGCATTTCAGACCTCGGGCTTGCGATTCGGCACGCCTGCCATAACCACCCGCGGATTGAATGAGGAGAAGATGCCCGTTATCGTCGCGCTCATCGACCGCGTATTGTGCGACCCCGAAAACGAGGCGAATATCGCCGCTGTCCGCAAGGAGGTCAATGCGTTGATGGCAGATTATCCGTTGTTTGCTTGGTAGAACGATGCGCGAGATTATCGATTTTCTGACGGCACTCGCCGCCAACAACAACCGCGAATGGTTTGCCGCACACAAGGAGGAGTATCGGCGTGCGGAGGCGCAATTCGGCGAACTCGCACTCGGTGTGATTGACGGCATCGCCGCCTTCGACGAATCGGTGCGCGGGCTCGGCTTGCGCGACTGCACCTACCGCATCTATCGCGACACACGCTTCTCGGCAGACAAAACGCCGTACAAAACCAACATGGGCGTGTTCGTCGCTCCACACGGCAAGAAGGCGGGCTATGCAGGTTACTATCTGCACATCGAGCCTTCGGCGGAGAGTTTTCTGTGGGCAGGTTCGCACATGCCGGCACCAGAGGTGCTGCGCAGTATCCGCGAGGAGATTATCGACAATGGCGAGGCGATGGAGCGCGCCATCGCCCGCTCCAACGGCTTCGAGTTGTGTCGCGACCGCTCACTGCAACGCAATCCGAAGGGCTTTCCGGCGGGCAACAAATACGACGAATGGTTACGCCTGCTCGATTTCGGCATAATGAAACCGCTCGAAACCCGTGCGTTGCTTGCGCCCGACCTGTTGCCGCGCGTGTTGGAGGACTTCCGCTCCGCCGCACCGCTTGTCGCGATTCTCAACCGCGCCGTTACATTCGCTTACGAGGAGATGATGTAGCAACTATCGGAGCATACCTATTTATATAATCACAGGGC
>JBNMLI010000329.1:0-1054 GCA_050874765.1 Alistipes sp. | reverse complement strand
GGTAGAGCAGGCACTGCTTGCCCACGCGCGCGGCGTTCTGCTCCGCCCACTCGAAGTCGGAGTCGTTGCTGATGATGACTTTCAGTTCGTCGGCGTGCGGGAAAGCCTCGTCGAGCGGGGCTTGTTTGCGCTTTGGCGAGAGGCACACCCAGTCGAACTCGCCGCTGAACGGGTGCGAACCCGACGTTTCGAGGAAAATCTCCAAGCCGCGACGATGCAACTCTGCCGTGAGCGGTCCGAGCGGATAGAGCAACGGCTCGCCACCCGTAATGACGATGGATTGAGCCGCGCAGGCAACGGCACGCTCGACGATGACGGAGATGTCGGTCGGCGGATAGAGGCGCGGATTCCAAGTATTTTTGGCATCGCACCACGCACAGCCCACATCGCAACCGCCGAGCCGAATAAAATAGGCGGGCTTGCCTGTGTGGAAGCCCTCGCCCTGAATCGTATAGAAATCCTCGACCAGCGGCAGTCGTGCGCCACCGTCGAGCAAATCGGCGTTAGTCATTGGTTACAACGTAAATATCTTTGAGGTTGCGACCGAGTTGGTCGTAATCCATACCGTAGCCTACGATAAATTCGTTGCCGATTTCCATCGCACAGTACTTAATCGGCTCGTCGTAGAGGTACTTCTCGGGTTTGAACATAAGCGTGCAGATGGCGATGCTGTGCGGATTCTTGGCACGCAGGTACTTCATCATGTGGTTGATGCTGTGGCCCGTTTCGACGATGTCCTCGACGATGATGATGTCGCGCCCCGTGATGTCGAAGTCGATGCCCAGATGTTGCTTGATTTCGCCCGTCGAGCAGGTACCCTCATACGAGGAAATCTTCACGAAAGCAATCTCGTTGTTGAAATCGACCTTGCGCGTCAGGTCGGCAAGAAACATAAACGCCCCGCTCAATACGCTGACGAAAATCGGTGCTTTCTCGCAAGCGGCATAGTCGCGATTCAGACGCTGTGCAACCTTCTCGACGGCAGCATCGATTTCGGCGGCAGGAATCATAACTTCGAATGTACGGTCGTTCAGAGTAACTCGTTGTTTCATAT
>JBNMLI010000328.1:0-1055 GCA_050874765.1 Alistipes sp. | reverse complement strand
GTCTGCCACGGCCAGCATCGGTCGGCGCACGAAACGCTCCTTGGCGGCGATGATTGTTCCGTTCTCGGCAATCAGCCCGTTGCCCGTGAAGACGAGGTCGGTAGATGATTCGCCGACACCTGCCGAGCAATAGACGTATCCGCACAGGGTGCGTGCCGACTGTTGTTCGACGAGCGAGCGTATGTAGGCGTGTTTGCCGACAATCTCGGGGGTGGCGGAGAGGTTGAAAATCAGTTTCGCGCCGCTCAATGCCATATCGGACGACGGCGGGGCGGGCACCCACAAATCCTCGCAAATCTCTACGCCGAAGGTAGTACCCTCAATCGCAAAGAGCAGGTCGCTGCCCATACGCACGCACTGACCGCACAGTTCTATCGTCGTATTGCGCACATCGCGCCCCGAGGCGAACCAGCGGCTCTCGTAGAATTCGGAGTAGTTGGGTATGTAGCTCTTCGGCACAACTCCGCAGATGCGCTCGCCCGCGATGACGACGGCGCAGTTGTAGAGGTTGTTCTTATAGGTTATAGGCATACCGACGATGGCAACGGTCGGAATGCGCTTGGCAAGCAGGTCGGCGAGAGCCTCCTCTGCCGAGGCAAGCAGGCGCGACTGTTGGAAGAGGTCGCCACAGGTGTAGCCCGTAATCGAGAGTTCGGGGAAAACAGTGATGCTCACACCGCACTCTGCCGATTGGTGCATAAGCGAGGCTATCGCCTCGGCGTTGGTATGGCAGTCGGCGATTTTCACGAGTGGCGTGGCGGCGGCAACCTTGATAAAACCGTATCGTTTCATGGCGTTGATGTCGTTATTGTTTGTGTTCGTTCTTGACGGATTCGAGTTTGGCGGCAAGGCTGCGGACGATGTCGGGGTGTTCGGCTGCCACATCGTGTTGCTCGCGCTCGTCGCGGGCGATATGGTACAACTGCGGTTGGGGCGAATTGCCCAACTCGACCGATTTGCGGTACTCGTAGGTCTGTTTGTCGCTCGGCTCGAAGTATTTCCAGCCGTTGCTCATAATCGCCAGCGTGTTCTGGCGGTTCTGCTCGATGATGTAT
>JBNMLI010000327.1:0-1056 GCA_050874765.1 Alistipes sp. | reverse complement strand
CTGATGTACGATGCCGACCTGCGCAAGCCGACCGCCATAATTATGGGTTCGGAGGAGAACGGCATCTCGAAGGAGGCTCTCAAACTCTGCGACGAGCAACTCGCCATTCCGCTCATTGGCGCAATCGAGTCGCTCAACGTGTCGGCTGCCGCCGCCGTGATGCTCTTCGAGGTCGTCCGCCAGCGCATAGGCGATTAGCGGACATCTCCGCCTCTGCATTGTCGCAGGAGCGTACGCTCCGCCAAAAGTCTTTCCCCGCTAAACGATTTTTTTTGACTTATGAATTTACTAAACAAACTCTCCGTATTGGGCGGCTCGGTTTGGCAAACCATGCGCCGCTATCCCGTTGAACTGGCGTTGGTTGCCTACGCCTTTGTCGCCGCCGCTCTTGCCTACCACGGCATCGAGTGCCCTCGGTTTAAGCACGGTGCCGCGCTCGTGCCCGTATTCTTCACAATAGCCTATATACTCAACACTGCCTGCACGAAACAGCGTTGGATTTATTACCTCTCGTGGATTGCCATTGTCCCTCTCTCGTTTTTGCCGACACTCGGCGCGTGGTACAATAGTTCGCAATTCCTCATTACGACATTCATTCTCTGCCCGCTTGCGGTGCTGCTCTCGCGCCGACAGCGCGAAGACGACCGCTACGCCGACGATGCCGTGGCATACGCCACATCGGCAGGACTCTCTCTGCTGTTTACGACGATTGTGCTGGCTCTCTTTATGGCAATATACCACTCGGTCGTCTATATCTTCGCCCTCACAGCTTGGCGGCACATCTGGTTCTATGCGCCGTGGCTGATTATGGCGTTGCTCGGGGCGGTGCTGTTCCTCGATTTTCTCTCCGACCGCTTGGGCAGACGTCCGTCGGCAGGACATATCGGCACTGTAATCGCCAACTACATCTTAACGCCCGCACTGCTGATTTATACCGCCATCTTGTACATATACGCCGCCAAAATCCTCTTCTCGTGGGAGTTGCCGCGCGGTGGAGTGGCGATTATGGTATTCGCTTTCTGCATCGTCGCCGTACTGCTCCGAGCGGCGCAACAT
>JBNMLI010000326.1:0-1069 GCA_050874765.1 Alistipes sp. | reverse complement strand
TTGCATATTGCCACAAAATAGACCCGACTCTGCGCAAGTCGCCATCGGGTGGGGCAAATTTCGTTCCAACCGCCCCTTTGGCAGACTATTTGGCAAAATGGGGACGCGACTCTGCCAAAAAGACCGATATGGAAAAATGTGGCGATAATTTTTTGACAACCCGCGTTTTTTTAGTACCTTCGCAAGTTGATACGGCACCAAATGCCGCATACAAAGCAATTATTAAACAACACATAAAAACATCAAACCATGAAAAAAGCAATTCAATTCGGTGCCGGAAACATCGGCCGCGGATTTATCGGTGCAGTTCTCGAACAGGGCGGATACCACGTTGTGTTTGCAGATGTCAATCAGACGGTTATCGACAAGATTAACGAGGACAAGACCTACACCGTTCACATCATGGACGTCGAGTGCGTCGAGCAGAAAATCGAGAATATCTCTGCCGTTAATTCTACGACCGACGCTGTCGTAGCCGAGATTGCGGACGAGCAGACCGAGTTGCTCACCACCGCTGTCGGCGTTGTTATTCTGCCACGCATCGCCCCTGCCATTGCAAAGGGTATCGCTGCGCGTCGCAAGGCGGGCATCGAGAAACCGCTCAACATCGTCGCGTGCGAGAATGCCGTGCGTGCATCGTCGCAGTTGCGCGAGCATGTTCTGAACAACCTTACGGGCGAGGACAAGGCATATTGCGAGAAATATGTCGGCTTCCCCGATTGCTCGGTTGACCGTATCGTGCCACCCGTTCGCAGCGAGAACCCGATTGACGTTGTCGTCGAGGCGTACTACGAGTGGAATGTCGAGCAGAAGTCGTTTGTCGGCGGCGCACCTCACATCGCAGGTATGAACCTTGCCGACAATCTCATCGCCTACATCGAGCGCAAACTCTTTACGCTCAACACAGGCCACGCCATCACCGCCTACACGGGCAAGATGAAGGGCTACAAGACCATCGACGAGAGCATCGCCGACCCTAAAATCTACGCCATCGTGAAGGCTGCCATGCAGGAGAGCGGCTTGGGTCTGATTGCCAAGTACGGTTTCGACAAGGAGGCTCACTTCAAGT
>JBNMLI010000325.1:0-1108 GCA_050874765.1 Alistipes sp. | reverse complement strand
CACCAAGACCTACAACAACATTCTCATCGACAACCTTGTGGCGCAGGACACGGGCAAACGGCTCTATGCCGTATCGGCAGAGGCGGCGAACGCGCACAACACGACCGTCTTCTACGACTCGTCGTTGAAATCGCAGAACTCGGCAATCTACTACCTGCACAACACCAACAAGGGCTACGCCTACTCCGTAAGCGCGTCCGTGGGCAAGGCATTCGACTTCGGATTGAACCTCTCGGCAGCCTACACCTTCGGGCACTCGTTCTCCGTCATGGACGGCATCTCGGCGCAGGCCGCAAGCATCTGGGGAAAGACGTATGCCCACGAATCGAACAATCTCGGACTGACCTACTCGCTCTTCGACGTACCGCACAAGGTGTCGGCGACACTCGCGTTCTCGCGCCGTTACGCGCGGTTGTTCGGCACTACCGTATCGCTGATTTACCAAGCATACTCCGGCTCGCGCTACTCGCTCACCTACTATCAGAACGGCATCGACGTAAACGGCGACTCCTATCGCGGCAATACCACGATGTACATTCCTACGCGCGACGAGTTGGCGGCGATGCAGTTCGAGAGCGAAGAGCAGCGCACGGCGTTCGGCTCCTACATCGAGAGCAACGGCTATCTGCGCTCGCACCGAGGCAGATATGCCGAGCGCAATGCGATGCAGACGCCATTCGAGCATCACCTCGATTTGCACATTGCGCAGGACTTCTATTTCGGTGCCAAGACCGAACGCAAGGTGCAGATTACGCTCGATGTGATGAATTTCGGCAATATGCTTTCGCGCAAATGGGGAGCGTCGTACTACCTCTCCAACTGGAAACTCTCGCCCGTCGAGGTCTATGCACTCGACGACGACGGCGCAGGCAACAAAACGCCGCGCTACCGCTATCGCGGAGCCTCGCTCTCGAAGAACGACCTGCTCTCGCGCTGGCACATGCAACTCGGCGTGCGGGTGGTATTCTAAACCATCGTCTGATAATAAGAAACGCAGTCGTCCGTTGAGAGCGACTGCGTTTGGTTTGTTAGTGGGAAACGGAGCTCAATGCTTTGCGTGAGTTCGCTTATATTGTGTTTATACCATGCTACTTAAATAATATAGGGT
>JBNMLI010000324.1:0-1156 GCA_050874765.1 Alistipes sp. | reverse complement strand
TGTCGATGCTGCGCAACCATAACGGAAACTCCGCCGTTGTCGCACCGTCGGCAATGGTGCGCGTTACGGTAACCGACGCTCCCGCACTTGCGGAATCGGTGCCGTTCCAAAATTCGCAACCCTCGGGCGCGGTTATGGTCAGCCGAGCCTCGCCGCCACCGTTGATTGGCGCAAGTCCGTTGAAGGCGAATGTTATGGCAAACGGTGTGCCGCGCTCGTCGTCGCCCACATATATTTTATCGACCGACTTAATCTGTTGCGGTATCGACAAATCGAAATCGACCTCCAATGTGCCGTTGTCGGCGAGCGACGGGTGCAACTCGACAGGCAACACGGGATTGGACAACGACATCAACGCATCGGGTATTTTCAGCGCGACGGTCTTGTCCACCGTATATTCCGTATTGGTAATCGTCATATCGGGGTAGTCGATGCCCGTATCCACCGAATCGGAACCCGACGAGAACCCGCGGTCGCTTATGCCGTCGATTGTAAACGAGCCGTTGCCCGTGTAGCCGAGCGAATAGTTGCCGTCGGCATCGGTCGTCAGTTCGCTTATGTTAGTGCCGATAATCTCGTCGAGCGACTTCTCCTCCACATAGCCGAGCGGAAGGGTCAGTCCCTCCGTGCCGATGGTTACCTCCTGATTGACGTCGTCTATTTGGAAATCGTTGTCCACGCACGAACAGGTGCAGAGTGCGGGGAGGAGTGCGATGCACGATGACGCAATCGTGCGCACGGTCGAACGTAAACGAGTATTCATTGTTGCGATGAAATTTGGTGCGAGTATATATTTTCTCTCTAACATTGACGGTCAGGTTTGAGTGCCGATTCACAAATGTAGTATATTTTGCGCTAAAAATGGAGGAAAACAAACATATTCGGCGAAAAATATATACATTTGCTATTGAAACCGTTTCGATATTTATTCAAAAGCCGCTTTGTTTATGGAACGCGACCGCATATCGACCTTGAAGGAGCAGGTGGCGATGTTGCCGCTTTCGCCGGGTTGTTACCTATTTTCCGACAGCCACGGCGAGGTCATTTATGTCGGCAAGGCAAAGAGCCTGCGCAAGCGCGTGTCGTCCTACTTTCTCCAAAGCAGGGACCATACGCCGAAGGTGCGCGTCATGGTGCGCCACATAGCCTCGTTGCG
>JBNMLI010000323.1:0-1156 GCA_050874765.1 Alistipes sp. | reverse complement strand
GCGTAACATCAAGCAACAGCACGTCCTTAACCTCGCCTGTCAGCACACCGCCCTGAATCGAAGCACCGATTGCGACAACCTCGTCCGGATTGACCGACTTGTTAGGCGTCTTGCCGAAGAACTTCTCAACAATCTGCTGAATAGCCGGAATACGGGTCGAACCACCGACCAAAATCACTTCGTCGATTTGCGAAGCGGTCAGACCTGCATCGCGCAGAGCAAGTTTGCAAGGCTCGATGGTCTTCTGAATCAAGTGGTCGCACAACTGCTCGAACTTTGCACGGGTCAGCGTCATTACCAAGTGTTGCGGAATGCCGTTGATTGGCATAATGTAAGGCAGATTGATTTCGGTCGATTGCGACGACGACAACTCGATTTTCGCCTTCTCGGCAGCCTCCTTCAAACGTTGCAATGCCATAGGGTCCTGACGCAAATCAACACCGTGTTCAGCCTTGAACGACTCTGCCATATAGTCAATCAGCACGTGGTCAAAGTCATCGCCGCCAAGGTGCGTATCGCCGTTCGTCGATTTAACCTCGAACACACCGTCGCCCAACTCCAAGATGGATATATCGAACGTACCGCCACCCAAGTCGTAAACGGCAATCTTCATATCCTTATTCTTCTTGTCCATACCGTAAGCGAGCGCGGCAGCCGTAGGCTCGTTGATGATACGACGCACTTTCAGACCTGCAATTTCACCCGCCTCTTTGGTTGCCTGACGTTGCGAGTCGGAGAAGTATGCCGGCACGGTGATGACCGCCTCGGTTACCTCCTGACCCAAGTAGTCCTCGGCAGTCTTCTTCATCTTTTGCAGAATGATTGCCGAAATCTCCTGCGGCGTGTACTGACGACCGTCGATATCCACACGCGGAGTATCGTTAGCACCCTTTACGATGGTATAAGGTGCACGTTGCACATCGGCAAGCACTTTGTCGTACTGCTCACCCATAAATCTCTTTATAGAGAACACCGTACGTTTAGGATTGGTGATTGCCTGACGCTTTGCGGGGTCGCCGACCTTACGCTCGCCGTTGTCGGTGAATGCAACGACCGACGGCGTTGTACGATGACCTTCCGAGTTAGGAATCACAACAGGCTCCGAGCCTTCCATAACTGCTACGCACGAATTCGTAGTTCCCAAGTCGATACCAAT
>JBNMLI010000322.1:0-1178 GCA_050874765.1 Alistipes sp. | reverse complement strand
GAACCATATCGTGCCTATTGCCTCCAAATACGAATCGGTCCTGCTCGACAAGGCGTGGAAGATGCACCAACTCGGCATCAAATCGACCACCGACACCGACCTTATCAAGAACATTCAGGACCATACGGCTGCCATTCAGACCATGGTTCACGATATGGTCGAGAGCCGCAAGGTCGCCAACCATATCGAGGATATGCGCGAGAAGGCTATCGCCTACCACGATACCGTGGCAGTCTATTTCGATAAAATCCGCGCCGAAATCGACCGTTTGGAGGAGGTTGTCGATGACCAAATCTGGACGCTCCCGAAATACCGCGAGATGCTCTTCATCAAGTAACCTTATCGCCCACAGACATAAGAAATAGTCAGGTTAATGCGGGAATCGGCAGCCTACTTTCGTAGGTCGCCGATTCGTTTTTGTTAGTTAGTGGTGTCGGTTACTCCTGTTCGGCGGTGGTGAGCCATTCGCGGGCGGTGGCGTCGGACGGCATACGCCAGTCGCCGCGGGGCGAGAGCGAAACAGAGCCGATTTTCGGGCCGTCGGGGACTGCCGAGCGTTTGTACTGCTGGGCAAAGAAGCGGCGCAGGAAGACGGTCAGCCAATGTCGGATAGTTGCCGGCGCATATTTGTCGCCAAAGGCGCGCTCGGCAAGGAACATAATTTTGTCGGGCGCAAAGGCGTTGCGCATAAACTGGTAGATGAAGAAGTCGTGCAGTTCGTAAGGTCCGACCAAATCCTCGGTTTTCTGTGCGATTTCGCCCTTGTCGTCTGCCGGCAGCAGTTCGGGGCTGACGGGTGTGGCGACGATGTCCTGCAAAGTGGCGCGGACAGCCTCACTCGCATCGTTGCGGGCAACCCACTCTACGAGCACGCGCACCAGACCCTTCGGAATCGAGCAGTTCACGTTATACATCGACATGTGGTCGCCGTTGTAGGTAGCCCAGCCGAGTGCAGCCTCGCTCAAATCGCCCGTGCCGATGACCATACCGCCCACGGCGTTGGCAATGTCCATAAGGATTTGCGTACGCTCGCGAGCCTGCGAATTTTCGTATGCCGCACCGCGGTCGTCGGCACTCAATCCGATGTCGCGGAAGTGTTGCTCGCAAGCCGCCTTGATGGAGATTTCGCGCACGGAAACGCCCAATTCGTGCATAAGAGCGAGGGCCTTGGTGTAGGT
>JBNMLI010000321.1:0-1179 GCA_050874765.1 Alistipes sp. | reverse complement strand
TCGCACCGTCAATCTCCACTATCACATCGCCCTTGCGCAAGCCGGCCTCCGAAGCGGCTCCGCCCTCGATTACCGAAGCGACGTATGCTCCGCCGACCGTCTTGATGCCCGTTTCGTCGCCCATCTGGTCGATGAAATCTTGGTCGATATAGCGATAGGTGATGCCCAGCATGGCGCGTTGCACGATGCCGTACTCCTTCAAGTCGCAAACGACCTTGCGCACGATGCTCTCCGGTACGGCGAACGAGTAGCCTATGTAACTGCCCGTCGATGACTTGATGACCGTGTTGATGCCGACCAACTCTCCGCGCGTATTGACCAGCGCACCGCCCGAATTGCCGGGGTTTACGGCAGCATCGGTCTGAATGAACGATTCGATGCGGAACTCGCTCGGAATCACGTCCAAGCGACGCGCCTTCGCGCTGACGATGCCTGCCGTGATGGTCGATTGCAGGTCGAACGGCGAGCCGATTGCCAGCACCCATTCGCCCAGGCGCAGAGCGTCCGAACTACCGAACGGAAGCGTCGGCAACTGTGCGGCATCGACCTTGATGAGTGCCACGTCGGTGGCGGGGTCGCGACCGATTATTTTGGCATCGAACGTGCGACCGTCGTTCAACTTTACGCGCAGTTTCGAGGCATTCTCGACAACGTGGTTGTTGGTTACTATATATCCGTCCTCGGAGATGATTACGCCCGAGCCGCCCGCACGCTGTTCGCGCTTCTGCGGCACGCCCTGTCCGTACTCCTGCGGGAATCCGAAGAACTCGAAGAACGGATTGTACTCGCGCGAGCCGACCTCGATTTCCTGAATCGCCTCGATATTGACGACCGCCTTGACTGCATTTTCGGCGGCGTAGGTCAAATCGGGGTAGTTCTCTGCCTGATAGGTCGTAAACTGCGAACCGAGGACGGGCATACGCTCGACGGTCTGCTCGACCGATTGAACCTCGCCGCCCATACGGCTTATGCGCCAACCGACCAAGCAGGCGGAAACGCCCGCACTCACGAGTGCCGACACGGCACACACTCCGATAAAAATCAATGCTCTCTTTTTCATAATCTCATACATTTATAAATTAGTAAGAGGCGAATATCGTCATAGGCTGAAACCCTTCTCGTTAAATTTTCTTTCCAAACGCAAGTGGCGGGCGGTTTATTTTGTGCGCCATTGCATAT
>JBNMLI010000320.1:0-1179 GCA_050874765.1 Alistipes sp. | reverse complement strand
GAATACGCATATATATGCGTATTCGGTGCATAAATTTTCAACAATATATTAACCGAATGCTATCGTATGAATTTGTCGAGTTCGGTATAGAGTCGTTGAACAGGCAGACCCATAACATTATAGAACGACCCCGAGATACCTTCGATGCCGACATAGCCTATCCACTCCTGAATACCGTATGCACCAGCCTTATCGAGCGGACGGAATGTTTCGACATAGTAGGCAATCTCCTCGGCGGTAAGCGTGCGGAAGCACACCTCGCTCTCGACCGAGAAGGTCGCCTGTCGCTCGGCAGAACGCAGCGTAACGCCCGTAACGACCCTGTGCGCACGCCCCGACAGCATACGGAGCATTTGGCAGGCACGCGCCTCGTCGGCGGGTTTGCCAAGTATGGTGTCATCGACGATGACCACCGTATCTGCCGTCAGCAGAATGTCGCGCACGGAGAGTGCGAGCGGGCAGGCGTGGCTTTTGAGTTGCGAGAGATAGGCAGCGACCTCGGCGGTCGGCAGAGTGGCGGGATAGCGTTCGTCGCAATCGAAGCGGGGTGCGCACTCGAACTCGAAGCCGCTATCGGTCAGCAGTTGGCGACGGCGCGGAGAGCCCGAAGCGAGTATAAGACGGTAGGATTGGAGTTTGTCGTGTAGAAGCATAAAGTCTATTTTATTCCGAAACAGAGCAATGAGCGGTCGCCAAGGCGCACCTCGATACGGTTGCCCGACACGACTTTGTAAAGCGTGCGCGTGCCGACATAGACCATATCGCCCGTTTTGAGCGTAGCAAGGCAGGAGGCGCGGGAGATGGCGGCGTCGATTACGTCGCACAGATTATCGACGGCAATGGTTTGCCGATTGTCGTCTATTGCAAGTTCCAAATCGTGCAGTGCACCCATATCATCGACCCACTCGGGCGACACGGCAAACGAGCGGTCGAAGCAGTATGCCTCGTCGCAAGGATTGCCCTTTGCGATGGCATTGAGCATAACATCGCGAGCCACGAATGCCACGCCTGCACCGACACTGTCGTAACAACGCGAGGCGAACTTGGCGTCCAAGCACTTTGCCAAGCGGTTGATGCGCACCAGCACGCCGACGCTGCACTCGACGTCGGACGAAAAGTGAGGCACATAGAAGTCGTCGTTCTCGCGCAACACAGCCGAATCGGGGCGCACCGTCGTAT
>JBNMLI010000319.1:0-1203 GCA_050874765.1 Alistipes sp. | reverse complement strand
TATTTGTAGTAAGAAAAACCGAAATTCGATATGAAAAGAATACTAATCGTTGGTGCGGGCGGTCAGATTGGCTCGGAACTCACTCCCTATCTGCGTTCGATTTACGGTGCGAACAATGTGGTGGCAACAGATGTGCGCGAGTGCAAGGCGTTGGCGGAGGAGGGACCTTTCGAGGTGCTGGACGCGCTCAATCCTACGAATATGGCATCGGTCGTGGCGCGCCACCGCATCGACACCATCTTCAACCTCGTCGCGTTGCTCTCTGCCGTCGGCGAGCGCAATCCGCAGATGGCGTGGGGCGTGAATATGGGTGCATTGCTTAATTCGCTCGAAGTGGCGCGTCAGCACCATTGCGCCGTATTTACGCCGAGCTCGATAGGTGCGTTCGGACCATCGTCGCCGAAGGACGGCACACCGCAGGATACGATTATGCAGCCGACGACCGTCTATGGCATCTGCAAGGTTACGGGCGAGTTGCTGGGCAACTACTACGCTCACAAGTATGGGTTGGATACGCGCTCGATTCGATTCCCGGGCATCATCTCGAACAAGACACTGCCCGGTGGCGGTACGACGGACTATGCCGTAGAAATCTACTACGAGGCGATTCGCCACGGCAAATATACCTGTGCCGTGCCGCACGATGTGTATATGGATATGATTTATATGCCTGATGCGTTGAAGGCTGTCGTGGAGTTGATGGAGGCTGACCCTGCGCGGTTGAAGCATCGCAATTCGTTCAATATCGCCTCGATGAGTTTCACACCCGACATTATCGCTGCCGAGATTCGTAGGCACATTCCGTCGTTTGAAATCGCGTATGACATCGACCCCGTGAAGGAGGAGATTTCGCGCAGTTGGCCCAACTATCTCGACGACTCGTGTGCTCGCGAGGAGTGGGGGTGGAAGCCCGAATGGGACCTTGCCCGCACGACGGAGGATATGCTCGATGCCGTTCGCAAGAAATTGGCAGTGGGGTTGTAGCGGAGGCGACGGCGTCCGTTGCGGACGATACCTTAAATTAAGAGTAAAAACGAAAAGCACCGATGTTGTCAGACCGACATCGGTGCTTTTATTGCAGGGTAGGGGTTGTAGCCGTCGAGCGAGAAATCGTCGTAGCGGAAGTCGAAGACCGACTTTATGTCGGGATTGAGCCGCATGGCCGGCAGCGGGCGCGGAGTGCGCGCGAGCTGCTCGTGTACC
>JBNMLI010000318.1:0-1215 GCA_050874765.1 Alistipes sp. | reverse complement strand
CACAAGAAGAAGTGGATACTATCAACAAATACGGAGGCAAGTTGCCTAACGCAATCGGTAGTCCAGAAGAGCAACTTCGCAAGGCTGCCAAGAGCGCGGTTTGCAAAATCAACATCGACTCCGACTCGCGTTTGGCGATGACCGCCGCAATCCGCAAGGTATTCGCCGAGAAGCCGGCAGAGTTCGACCCTCGTAAGTACCTCGGTCCTGCTCGCGACAACATGAAGAAGCTCTATATCCACAAGATTAAGGAGGTTTTGGGTTCGGACGGTAAAGCCGAGTAATCCACCGCTTCTTTGACGCTCTTTTCGGCGGTTTTCGTCGCTCCTTCTTGCCACATAGCCCCGCTATGCGGCATCGAACGAGGCTCGAAAACGCTCGATAACGGAGCAGACATATACGAAATTCGTCCCTGCCTGTAAAGGCGGGGACGAATTGTTTTTGCGGAATATGTTGCGTTGCCTATTGCCTTCTGCGGAATTCCGAGCAGATGACGGCGGTGGCTATGGCGACGTTGAGCGACTCCGAGCCGTGGCGGTCGGCAGGGTAGGGCGGAATGAAGAGCCGTCGCGTGATGCTCGCGGCGCACTCGTCGCCTATGCCGCGCCCCTCGTTGCCCATCACGATTATGCCGCTCGTCGAGAGCGTTGCCGAGTAGATATTCTCGCCATCGAGGAACGTTCCGTAGGTCGGTATGCCCGCCTGTCGCTGCTCGGCAAGCCACGCGGCGAGGTCGGTGTAGTGAACGCGCACGCGGATTATCGCCCCCATGGTCGCCTGCACGACCTTCGGGTTGAAGCAGTCGGCACACTCCTCCGAGCAGACGATGTCGCCGATGCCGAACCAGTCGGCAAGGCGGATTATCGTGCCGAGATTCCCCGGATTCTGCACGCGGTCGAGTGCTAACACAAGATTGCGTGCGGGAGCCACCTCCGCGAGCCGATAGTGCGGCATCTCCACGACGGCAAGCGAGTTGCTCGCTGTGTTGAGTTGCGAGATGCGCTCCATTTCGCGCTCGCCGACGATTTCTGCGCCCGTCGAGCGGTCGAACACCCCCTCCAACGCATAGAGCCTGCGTACGTTGAGGTGCGAGGCAAGCAGTTCGCCGATGAGTTTCTCACCTTCGGCAATAAAAACACCCTCCTCTGTCCGCGCCCGCTTATCGGCGAGCGAACGGACGAACTGTATCTCCGATTTTGTCATATCGTATATGTT
>JBNMLI010000317.1:0-1224 GCA_050874765.1 Alistipes sp. | reverse complement strand
GTACTGAATTTTTTCGCTTGCTACAAAAAAATTCAGCGGTTAGTGAACAGGTATTCGCTCTTGCACGGAGATTTTGTTCTTGGCTGTTCGCCACGGCGATTTGCGCGGGCGCGATTGCTGGGTTTACGGAGCGGCTAACGCCCCCAGTTGTCGCGGTCGAGGGTGCGGTAGTTGATTGCCTCGGCAATGTGGGAGGCACCGATGTCGGCAGAGCCTTCGAGGTCGGCAATGGTGCGGGCGACCTTTATGATGCGGTCGTAGGCGCGTGCGGAGAGGTTCAGTCGCTCCATGGCTCGTTCCAACAGGGCGCGTGTCGATGGCTCCATACGGCAAAAATCGCGCAACATACTGCTGGTCATCATCGCGTTGGAGTGAATACCCAGCCCCGCGAAACGCTCGCGCTGAATGTTGCGGGCGCGAATCACGCGCTCGCGGATTTGCGCACTCGTCTCCTCCTTGCGTTCCGACGACATATCGGCAATCCCGACGGGCGTTACCTCGATGTGCATATCTATGCGGTCGAGCAGCGGGCCCGAGATGCGCGAAAAGTAGCGATGTATGGAGGCAGGTGCGCAGGTACACTCCTTGGTCGGGTGGTTGTAGTAGCCGCACGGGCACGGATTCATCGCTGCCACGAGGGTGAAGTTGGCAGGATATTCGACGCTGTATTTCGCACGCGAAATCGTAATGGTTTTGTCTTCCAATGGTTGTCGCAACACTTCCAGCACGTTACGCCCGAACTCTGGCAATTCGTCCAGAAACAGCACGCCGTTGTGTGCCAGACTGACCTCGCCGGGTTGCGGCGACTGACCGCCACCGACAAGTGCGACTTGCGACGTAAGGTGGTGAGGCGAGCGGAACGGGCGACGGGTGAGCAACCCCGCGTGTTCGCCCAACTTGCCTGCCACGGAGTGGATTTTGGTGCATTCAATCGCCTCTTCGAGCGTCATCGGCGGGAGTATGGTCGGCAGACGGCGTGCAAGCATCGTTTTGCCCGAGCCAGGTGCGCCAATCATCAGCACGTTGTGTCCGCCCGCGGCGGCTATTTCGAGCGCGCGCTTCACATGCGCCTGACCCTTGACATCGGCAAAGTCCTCGGCATAGCGACCCTCGCGCAAACAGTCCGCCACATCGAAATGCGGCGCATCGGCAGGCGCGATTGCTGTTTCGCCATTCAGAAAATCGACAACCTCCGAGAGCGTGCGGACGGGTATCACCTCTATT
>JBNMLI010000316.1:0-1232 GCA_050874765.1 Alistipes sp. | reverse complement strand
CTGTGGTACACCGCCAAGCACACGAAGGCGACCACGCGCGGCGGCTCGGAACTGGTTGTCGAGCAGAGTGCAACGCGCGGACTCGACCTGCAATATGCGACGGCGTGGAGCTACGGCTTGGCGGAGAGTTGGAATATGCTGATTCCCGACTTTGCGGGTGGCGACAGCGGTGCCTCATTCTCGCGCGACGGGGAGGTTGCCGCATCGCTCAAAGATTTGGGATTGAGCGAAATAGCCACTCAACTGCCGACCTATTGGGGCGGTCAGCCCTACACGGCAGGTCCGACCTATTTGGGTGCTGTCGCACTCGTGCTGGCACTGCTCGGAGCGATACTTGCCGAGCGGCGCGACAGGTGGTGGATTATCGCGGTATCGGTGTTGTCGGTACTGTTGGCGTGGGGTCATAATGCAATGTGGTTCACCGAGTTTTGCTTCAAATATCTGCCGTTGTACAACAAATTCCGCACCGTGTCGATGTCGCTCGTCGTGGTCGAGTGGAGCGTGCCGCTGTTGGCGGGCATAGCCCTGTGGCGGTTGTGGCAGATGAGCGGGGACGAGGCTCTGCGCCGTCGCGCATTGCGCGCGGTGGCTTGGGCAGGCGGTGCGCTCGGTGTCGTTACGTTGCTGTTTGCCGTGGCGGGCAGTACGATGTTCGATTTCGGGCGCGAGGAGAGCGGCGCGATGATGAGCGACGAGTTCCGCTATATGTTCGAGCAGACGCAGGGTGGCGAGGAGTATATCCGCAAGGGTGTTCACGACGAGATAGGCTGGGCTGTTGCCGATGCGATGGCACAGGAGCGTGCCGACAAGATGAGCGCAGATGCGTGGCGGTCGTTCGCCCTCATTGCCCTCACGACGGGCTTGGTCGCACTCGTTGCGTGCGGTCGGCTGCGCAAGCGGTGGATAGCGGTAACGCTCGCGGGCGTGCTGGTGGTGGCGGATATGTTGCCCGTCGATTTACGCTACTCGCCTTACGAAAAGTTTGTTGCACCGCGTCGGGCGCAGATTACCACGACCCCAGCCGACAAGCAGATTACGGAGGATAGGACGCTCGGCTACCGCGTGCTGAATCTGTCGGTATCGCCGTTCAACGACGCGACGACCTCGATGTTCCACCGCTCGGTAGGCGGTTATCACGGCGCGAAACTCGGTCGCTATCAGGATATTATCGACCTCTATCTCTCGCATGGCGACGAGGGGGTACTCGATATGCTCAACACCAAGTACCTCAT
>JBNMLI010000315.1:0-1235 GCA_050874765.1 Alistipes sp. | reverse complement strand
GCGTTGGAGAGCGAGCCGTCGAATGCAGGGGCGTAAATAGGGCCGTTGAGAACCTCGCTCGCAAGCGTCTTGGTCGGGTCGCCCTTCGCCTTCCAACGGCGAATATCGAACCAGCGGAAGCCCTCGTTGCAGAGCTCGACCATACGCTCGTAGCGCAATGCGCTGCGCAGACCCGCTTGGTCGCTGACCGTAAGAGCCGGCATACCCGCCTTGTCGCGGACAGCCTCGATGTCGCTCTTCGCCTGACCGAGATTTTCGCCCAACTCGATATAAGCCTCGGCACGAATCAGATACAGCTCCGAAAGGCGCATCAGAGGGAACGACAGCGTGCAGATGCTCTTCGTACCGAACGAGTAGTTGTTGTTGGCAAATTCGGTAATATCGGAGTACTTGCGCCACAGATAGCCACCGGGGCCCTTTGTACCGTTGGCACCATACTCCGACTTGGAGCCTGTTGCCGACGAGTTGGTGATTTCCTTTTCTGTGTTGTAGTTCATGACCTTCTTGATATTCTTGTCGGTTTCGAACTGCACGCCGAGAATACGCGAACCCGGACGAACGCAGAAGAGGTCGAGGCGCGGGTCGCGATTCTTCCACGGATTGGCTGGGTCGTACAACGGCGATTCGACAATCGACTTGCCGTCGGTGCATTGGAATGCGTCCATAAACGCCTGTGTAGGACCGAAGTAGGAGCAACCGCCGAGTGTACGCGGCGAGTTGTAGTACATACTGTTGTGGGTGTTGCCCGAGATGGCACGGTCGTACTGCAATGCCCAAATCCACTCGTCGCTCGACTGGTGGCCGCTGATGCCGAACAGATTGGCAGCCGAAGGCTCGCCCGCTTCGTGGTTCTCGCCACAGAAGGAGGTGTCGTAATGTTCGAGTGTGTAGCCAGCCTCCTCGGCAAGCCTCAGAGCCTTGTCGGCATACTTGGCAGCCTCCTCGTACATACCCCAGTTGAGGCAGATACGCGCCTTGATGCCGTAGGCGCAAACGCGACCGATACGCGCCGAGCCGTAGTCCTTCTTGGAGTGGCGGGCAGGCAGGAATTCGAGCATATCATCGTCGAGGCATTCGAGAATCTTTGCCGTAACCTCGGCACGCGGAGTGCGCTCGTAGGTGTCGTTTACGCCGAGAGTGTGGTCGATGTAAGGAATATCGCCCCAGAACTGGCACATAATGTCCTGCACATAGGCACGCATTACCATAAGTTCGGATTTGTACATATTGTACTC
>JBNMLI010000314.1:0-1267 GCA_050874765.1 Alistipes sp. | reverse complement strand
GTCGAATGAGCATTTCAAGGATTTTGTAAAGTGGTATTTTTTTATGCAAAGCATGGCAAAGCAACCAAAAACAGGGGCAAAAACATTAATTTCTTGCCTCAATAATTACCTCGAATAAGTGCCATTTTTGGCATCATTACCTCTTTTTTTCGGTTCGGCTGTATCTTTATTTTTCCGCACCGATGCGGAAAATCGGATAAAACGAGGCTATTTTTTCAATAATTCGTCGGCTTTTTGGCGTGCATCGGAAACGAGTTTGGAGGATTGCTTTTCGGCTTCGGCGACGAGTTTATCGCCCGCCTTCTCGGCTGCGAGTTTCGTCAGCGGGTTGGTCGTCTTGTCAATCAGTTTCTGACGCTCCGCCTTGGCTGCCTCGACCAACTTGGCACCCGCCTTTTCAGCCTCGGCGATGAGTGCATCGGCACGCTGCTGCAACTCGG
Source organism: Alistipes sp. (assembly GCA_050874765.1). Lineage (GTDB taxonomy): Bacteria > Bacteroidota > Bacteroidia > Bacteroidales > Rikenellaceae > Alistipes. The sequence continues at coordinate 827 of JBNMLI010000314.1, read as the reverse complement.
CATTGACGCTCTCCTTCGTTATGCCTGCATTAGCAAGAGCCTGTTCGGCGACATTCTCGACAAGTTTTTTGGTGTCGAGTTTGACGGTCGGTTTGGCAAACGTACCGCCGATTTTGGCACTCGCCGTCAGGTTGTCGGGCAGAGCGATGTCGGCGGCATAGTCGATGGTTTGGTCGAGCGAGGTGGTACCCGACAGGTTGAGTTTGACCTTGCCCAAGCGAATATCGAAGGGTTTGGTGGTGATGTTGCCGTCCTTGATGGTGAAACTGACGATGGTCGGCTCGGTGGTTTGCAGGTTGCCGAGCGTCTGCTCGCCCAGAGCCTTCGAGAGCGCGGCAAGAGCCTTGACATTGCCGAGGGAGAGTTTGCCCGACGAGAGTTTACCGTTGCCGTTCACGCTCTTCACGATGGGATTCATCTGCTTGTCGAGTGCGAGCGAGGCATTGAGCGTCATCGAATAGGTGCCGTCCATATCCTTGAAAATCGGGGCGAGCGACTGCATCAAATCGAGTTGTGCGAAGGTCGTTTTATAGGAGGCCTCGCTGAACGAGGCGTTCAACTTTACTCGGGGAGAACTCGCCGAAGCGGTCGAGTACTGTGCCGAAGCGGTTGCCTTGCCGCGGAACATATTCATATCGAGTTTATCGAGCGTCAGTTCGCCGTTGCGCACGGTGATGATGCCTTTCAGGTTCTCGATGACCATCTTCTCGAACAGCACCTTGTCGAACGCGCTGTCGAGTCGCAAGTCGAGATTCTTCGGCACTTCGATGACGCCGATTGGTTCGCTTTCGCCCTGCGCGCGCTCTGCCTCTGCCTTCTGCTCCGCC
>JBNMLI010000313.1:0-1315 GCA_050874765.1 Alistipes sp. | reverse complement strand
GCCAATGGTGCTGACCATAATCTCCTTGGCGGCAACACCCGAAACAATCGACACGCTCGCTTTCCAGTTCAGTCCGAGGGGCTCGAATACGGGCTCGCAGAACTTGCCTATATGACCGATGTAGGAGTTTTCGTAGTGTTGTTCGGTGCTCTCGTCGGCAGTGCGGTGCGGGTAGTAACTCAAAAACCATACGACAATCGATGCCACGAGTATCAGTCCGCCCATCTTGCGCAGATACTGTGCGCACTTTTCCCACATGTGCGAGAGCGTAGCGTTGAGCGTCGGCAGACGGTAGGGCGGCAGTTCCATCACGAACGGTGTTTCATCGACCTTGAACATTCGGCTGCGCATCAGACGTGCGGTTGCGATTGCCATGACTATGCCAAGCATATAGAGTGCGAACATTATCGTCCCCGAGTGGCTCGGGAAGAAGGTGCCGATGAGCAGGATATAGATTGGCAGACGCGCACTGCACGACATAAACGGGATAATCATTGCGGTTATGATGCGGCTGCTGCGGCTTTCGATGGTGCGCGTAGCCATTATGGCAGGCACGTTGCAACCAAAGCCCATAACGAGCGGAATAAACGATTTGCCGTGCAGACCGATTTTGTGCATCACCTTGTCCATTATGAATGTCGCGCGAGCCAAGTAGCCCGAATCCTCCATAAACGAGATGAACAGATAGAGAATCATAATGTTCGGCAGGAATACGATGACACTGCCCACACCGCCGATGATGCCGTCGACAATCATATCTTTCAGCGCACCCGCAGGCATAAACTCCTGCACAAGTCCGCCAATCCAACCGACCAGCGATTCAATCCACCCCTGCGGATATTTGCCGAGGCTGAGTGTGCAGTAGAACATCAGCCACATGATGGCGAGGAAAATAGGGTAGCCGAATATGCGGTGCGTTACCACCTCGTCGATATGTTTGGTTATGTTCTCCTTGTGCTTGCCGGGTGTAAAGGTTTCGCGCAAGGCACCCGATATGAAGCCGTATTTTTGGTTGGCGAATGCCGTTTCTATATCCTCCTCTTCGCCGAGGTCGAAGCGGATATGCGCACGCTCCTTTTCGCAGAGTGCCGCCCAGTCGGAGTAGTGCGGGCAACTTGCTTGGAGTATTTTGCATATATCTTTGTCGCCCTCCAACATACGCATTGCGTAGTAGCGTGGCGGAAAACACTTGGGCAACTCCTCGCGGTGGGCTTTGAGTTCGGCGTTGAGCCGCTGCACGCTCTCCTCGACGATGCCCTGATTGATATGTATGTGGCGCACACGGCCGTCGCGGTTCTCATAGACGGCGATAATC
>JBNMLI010000312.1:0-1337 GCA_050874765.1 Alistipes sp. | reverse complement strand
GTCGGCGATATCGTCGAGGGCTACGAGCAGGTGGAGGTCAAGCGCAAATAGGCGCACCTCCGCCCCATTACCGAGGGGCGAACAAGGGGCGAACAACAACAATATAATACCTAAAAACTACTATAAAAATTATTATGGCAAATCAAATCAAATTCACGACTCCCGAAGAGGCTGTCAAGGTCATCAAATCGGGCGACCATGTTCATTTGAGCGCGGTTGCATCTACTCCTAAATGCCTCATCAAGGCTATGTGCGAGCGCGGACGCAACCACGAGTTCAAAGATGTCCACATTCACCACCTCCACACCGAGGGTATCGCGCCCTACGCCGACCCCGAGTTCGAGGGCATTTTCCAACTCGACTCGTTCTTCGTCGGTGGCAACGTGCGCAAGGTAACGCAGAGCGGCTATGCCGACTACATTCCCGTCTTCTTGGGCGAAACCCAGCGTCTGTATCGCTCGGGCGTACTCCCTTGCAACGTGGCTATGGTTCAGGTTTCGACTCCCGACAAGCACGGCTATGTTTCGCTCGGTACCTCTGCCGATGCTACGGTCGCTGCCGTCGAGTGCGCCGACACGGTCATCGCCTGCGTGAACAAGTACGTTCCGCGTGCATTCGGCGACGCGATGATTCCTATCTCGAAAATCGATATGTTCGTGCAGGAGGACGCTCCGCTCGAAGAGGCCATCTTCGCCGAGCCTAACGAGGTCGAAATCAAAATCGGTAAGAACTGCGCAGCCCTCATCGAGGACGGTGCAACGCTCCAAATGGGTATCGGTGCGATTCCTAACGCAGTGCTTGCACAGCTGGGCGGTCATAAGAACCTCGGCGTTCACACCGAGATGTTCGCCGACGGCGTGCTGAATCTGGTCGAGAAGGGTGTCATCAACGGCGAGGCAAAGAACATCGACAAGGGCAAGATGGTGTCGTCGTTCCTCATGGGTTCCAAGCGTGTTTACGACTTCATCGACGACAATCCGGGCGTGCTGATGATGGACATCGGCTACACCAACGACCCGTATATCATCGCCAAGAACGACAAGGTAACCGCCATCAACTCGGCTCTGCAAATCGACATCACGGGTCAGGTTTGCGCCGACTCGCTCGGGCGCAAGTTCTACTCGGGCGTAGGCGGTCAGGTCGATTTCGTCTATGGTGCTTCGCTCTCGAAGGGCGGTAAGTCGATTATCGCGATGCCGTCGATTACCAACAAGGGCATCTCGAAAATTTCGGACGTGCTGACCGAGGGTGCAGGTGTCGTAACGACCCGCAGCCACATGCACTGGTTCGTAACCGAGAACGGTGCAGTCGATTTGTACGGCAAGACCTTGCAGGAG
>JBNMLI010000311.1:0-1355 GCA_050874765.1 Alistipes sp. | reverse complement strand
GCCAGCGCGTCAGTCAAGGCGGTGTGCAGGCAACAATCGTCGATGCGCGACTTGTCGTCAAGCGCGCGCTCGAACTGCTCGCCACCCAAATTGTCCTTGTCCATAATCACCCGTCAGGCACTGCCGAGCCGAGCGATGCCGACATATCTCTCACCCGCAAAATCCGCGAGGCTGCGGCGTTGTTCGATATTCGGGTGTTGGACCATCTTATATTAACGGACTCATCATCTTTCAGTTTCCATAGCGGAGGCTTGTTATAACAGGCAACCTGCTTGCGTTGCATCGCTCCGTCCTCGGTCGTGTACGCCGAAGTACACTCCCTCTTTCACCCCCTCACCCCCTCACATTTTCATCCCTTATATATATAAGGTATAGCGGTGTGTGTTTTCGCGGATAGAAAAATTTTGTTACATTTGTAATATGTTAAAACCAAAAATCATTATCGCCATGTCGCTTCTCTCGATTTTCGGCTGTGCCAAAAAGAGCGCACCGACCTTTCCGCAGGATACAATCACCGCCGCCGACGGCTCGCCGATTATGCTGACCTTCTTTCAGCACGCCGCGCTCTCCATCGCGTGGCACAACCATATTATATATATAGACCCCGTGGGCGAAGGAATCGACTGGGCAAAGTTGCCAAAGGCGGATATTATTCTGATTACCCACTCCCATTACGACCACTTCGACCTGCCGACGGTGGAGGCGCTGCGCAAAAGCGATTGCCAAATCATCTGCGACAAGACTACCGCCGAGGCTTTCGACCACGATTGCACGACGATGACACCGGGTGCGGTTGCCGAACCGATGGAGGGGTTGAGCATAAAAGCCGTTCCCGCATACAACATTTCGGAGGGACATACGCAGTTTCACCCGCGCGAGCGCGAGGATTGCGGATATGTTCTTACGATGGGCGGGACGACAATCTACATCTCGGGCGATACCGAGGACAATGCCGATGTACTTGCGCTGCGCAATATCGACATCGCTTTTCTGCCCGTCAATCAACCCTACACCATGACAGTCGAGCAGGCCGCGCGCACCGTTCGGGCGATTTCGCCAAAGATTTTCTACCCTTATCACTACGGTCAGGTCGAAGAAAAGACCGACATTGATGCCCTTGTTCGCGCGCTCGACGGTGTTTGCGAGGTGCGAGTGCGCCCGATGGAGTAGAAATTTTACGACAGAATCCCCGCGATTCTATGGCTCCCCGATGCAAATCGGGGAGTTTTTTGTATGTTCTATCGCAGGTGCCGGACTCCAAAATAGAGGGCATAATGGCGTGTGAGCGGCATTTGTGCAGGATTGGAGCGGGAAATGCCCGAAAAATATGTCTCTGTAATACGCTGACTACTACG
>JBNMLI010000310.1:0-1367 GCA_050874765.1 Alistipes sp. | reverse complement strand
ACGGCTTGGCATCGGTCTATGCCGCGATTGTTGCGGGTGCGGACATCGTCGATACCAACTGCTGGTGGTTCGGTGGCGGCACGGCAGCCCCTGCGCTGGAATTGGTCTATCTCTTCTGCAACAAGTTGGGCATCGACCTCGGCGTAAATATGGAGGCTGTTGCCAAAATCAACGAGCAGCTCAAAGATATTCGCAGCGAACTCAACATCTCGGTATTCGGTGCCGACAAACCTGCACCAAAGCCGTTCAACCCGCTCACCGATGCAGTGCCTGCGGAGGTGGAGGCGCAGTTGGAGCGTGCCATCAAGGCTGCGCAGGCGGACGATTTCGCCACGTTGCTCGACGCTGCACAGCGCATCGAGGCTTACTTCGGCTTCCCTGCACCGAACAAACTCGTGCAGGAGGCGGAGATTCCGGGCGGTATGTACTCGAATATGGTTGCGCAGTTGAAGCAGCTCAAAGCCGAGGATATTCCGCCGCGCGCCATGGAGTTGATTCCGACCGTCCGTCTGTCGGCTGGTCTGCCACCGCTCGTAACGCCTACCTCGCAGATTGTCGGCGCACAAGCCGTAAACTGCGCACTCGACGAGAAGGCGGGTCGCCCGATGTACACGACCAAGAACAACCAGTTTGTGAACCTCGTCAAGGGCGAGTACGGCAAGACGCCTGTCAAAATCGACCCCGAGTTCCGCTTCAAAATCTGCGGTGTGCGCGAGGAGACGAACTACGACATCTCGAAGTATCAGAAACAGCCTAATCCCGAACTGCCCGAGGCAGGCGGCGTACGCTTGGCGGAGAACGAGAAGGAGCTGCTCCTCATCGAACTCTTCCCTCTCGTGGCGAAGCCTTACCTGACGGCGGTAAAGAAGGCTGCCTACGAGGCGAAGGTCGCAAAGGAGGCTCCTGCAACAGAGGCAAAAGCCGAGGCAAAGGCTGCTGTAAAACAGCCGATTACGGGCAAGACCATCGTCGCGCCGCTGCCGGGTAAGGTCATCGACATCAAGGTGAAGGTCGGCGACACGGTAGCCGTAGGTCAGGAGGTTGCCGTATTGGAGGCTATGAAGATGGAGAACTCCATCACGAGCGACTTTGCTGGCGTAGTCAAGCAGATTTTGGTCGGCGTCGGCGACAACGTGCAGACCGATGCCCTACTCATCGATGTCGGCGATGCTGCCGCTCCACATACCGCCGCTGCGCAGGCTGCCGTTGCGGGCAACAAGGTTACCGCACCGCTGCCGGGCAGAGTTATCGCGCTCAAAGTGAAGGCGGGCGACAAGGTCGCAGCAGGGCAGGAGGTTGCCGTGTTGGAGGCTATGAAGATGGAGAACTCCATCACGAGCGACTTTGCTGGCGTAGTCAAGCAGATT
>JBNMLI010000309.1:0-1396 GCA_050874765.1 Alistipes sp. | reverse complement strand
CTCATAGACGGCGATAATCGTGTCGAGCAGTTCGTCTATCCCCTTGCCGCTCTTGCCAACGACAGGCACCATCGGTACACCCATCATCGAGCCGAGCAGCTCTTAGTCGAGTTGCGCTCCGCTGGCGGAGAGTTCGTCGTACATATTCTGAGCCACGACCATACGCTGGCTCATATCGATAAGTTCGGTCGTCAGGTAGAGGTTGCGTTCGAGATTCGATGCAACGACCACATTCAGCACCACATCGGGCATATTCTCTGCCAAGTGCTTGCGAACGTATAACTCCTCGGGGGTGTATGGCGAGAGGGCGTATGTGCCGGGCAGGTCGGTAATCTGAAACTCGTAATCCTTGTAACGGCACTTGCCGCTCTTGGCATCGACCGTAACGCCGCTGTAATTGCCCACATGCTCGCGCGCGCCGACAAGGCGGTTGAAGAGCGACGTCTTGCCGCTGTTGGGGTTGCTTACAAGTGCTACATTTATGCAGTGTGCCGATTTTGCCACGATGCTCTCGACCGTGTCGGTCGCCTGCGCCGTTGCGACGCTCTCGCGCTTTATTTGCTCCTCCGCCTCGCTGTCCGACACGACCATCACCATATCGGCCTCCGTGCGGCGCAACGAGATTTCGTAGCCCATGATTTTATATTCGATGGGGTCTTTGAGCGGGGCATTGAGTTCGACCTTGACTTTCGTACCGCGCACAAAGCCCATCTCCATTATTCTGCGACGAAATCCGCCATGACCGAGTACCTTGACTATGGTCGCCGATTCGCCGGTTTTGAGTTCTGAAAGACGCATTGTCGAAATTTTTCGACAAAGTTAGCGCAAAAAGATAATATCCGCAATTACTACTATTGGCTATTTTGCCCCACGGCATAGCCTTGTTTGTCGATGTCGCAATCGGCATGCCAAACGGCACGGATTGCCCAAGGGCGGGTATAAAGACGGGGCGAATTTGCGCAAAAACGGGTTTAATTGCCCCTAAATCGACAATTTAGGGCGAAAATATTTGGAACGAAAGAAAAAATAATTTATATTTGCTACAACAAACCTCAAAACATTATTGAATTATGAAAAAGTTAGTTGAAGACATCAATGCACAGATTGCATTGTTTCAGGAGAATGCCGCTGCACAAGTAGAGAAGAATAACAAGGCTGCCGGCACTCGCGCTCGTAAGGCCGCTTTGGAACTTTCGAAGCTCTTGAAGGATTTCCGCAAGGTATCGGTAGAAGAGGCAAAGAAATAGTTTCGCTGTCTTTACGATGCAAAAAGGTCTGCACTTTCGTTGGTGCAGACCTTTTTTTGCATCGAATAATTGGAAATTGTATTTATTTTCAACGGGACTATACCGGTCGAATTTGCCATTTCCGCAAAGTAGAATCAAGAGGTTACAAT
>JBNMLI010000308.1:0-1397 GCA_050874765.1 Alistipes sp. | reverse complement strand
TTTGCGCGGTTTCGACCCCGTGATAGCGGTGTCGCTCACCGCTGCCGATTCGTTCCAAATCAAAGATATACCGCTTTTTATAGTGCTTGGTGTGCTGTGCGGACTGATGTCCTACTACTTCACGCAGACCAACACTGCCGTGGGTAACCGAATCCGCAGCATCTCCAAACAGTCGCGACGCTGGATTGTGGGCGGAGTGATTCTGGGTGTGCTGATTTTCATCTTCCCGCCACTCTATGGCGAGGGCTACGAGGCGTTCGTGTCGCTTATGCACGGCGACAAGCAGTCGATATTCGAAAATTCGCTTTTCTATGCGTTCAAGGACATCGATTGGGTCATTCTGCTCTATGTCGTGGCGGTGATGTTCTTCAAGGTGGTCGCCATGGCTACGACCAATGCCGCGGGCGGTGTGGGCGGTACGTTTGCCCCTTCGCTGTTCGTCGGTGCATTTACGGGCGCGGCGTTGGCTATCTTCTGCAACTCCATTCTCGATTGGAACGTGTCGTTGCCGGCATTTACGCTGGTCGGTATGGCGGGCGTTATGTCTGGCGTGATGAACGCACCGCTGACCTCGATATTCCTTATCGCCGAACTGTCGAACGGCTACGAACTCTTTATCCCGCTGATGATTGTGGCTTGTATCTCGTTTGCGGTCGATTACTACCTCGACCCCGATTCGATTTACACCAAGAGCCTGCGCGAGCGCGGCGAGTTGCTTACCCACGACAAGGACCAGTCGGTATTCGTCTTCCTCAAACTCGACGAACTGATGGAGACCGATTTCGTCCGCATCAAGGAGAACAACACCCTCGGCGACATCGTCCATATAATAGCATCGGCTCACCGCAACATCTTCCCCGTCATCGACAACTTCGGACATCTGCTCGGCGTGGTGCAACTCGACGACCTGCGCGAGGATATGTTCAAGCGCGAGAAGTGGGGCGACCCGATTACGAACTATATGATTCAACCGCCCGACAAAATTCTCGAAAAGGAGCAGATTCAGAGCGTGTTGCCGCGCTTCGAACACAACCATACGTGGATGTTGCCGGTCGTTGACCGCGACAACCACTACAAGGGCTTCATCTCGAAATCGCGCATACTGAACGCCTATCGCGAACAGTTGGTCAAAATCTCGCAATAGTATGGCAGACAACTACTTGGGTAAAAAGATGGAGGAGTATTTCTCGCGTCCGCGCGAGGCTCGTGTGCGTCTTGCGATGAACCTCTGTCGCCTGCTTCGGCACAACCGCAGCCACCGCGACTACGATGCTTCGTTTGTCGTCCGCAACGACCAACTGCACAGCATAATAGAGGTCAATACGCTCATCGGCTCGGCTCTCAATCGTCAGGCTCTGCGATTCCGTCCCGTGCTGGCAGGCGAGGCAGCGAAGGTA
>JBNMLI010000307.1:0-1400 GCA_050874765.1 Alistipes sp. | reverse complement strand
TCGCACGACAACCGTATGGTCGTCCGTGCGACTTACTTGCGCACCGAGCAACTCTATGCAGCCGATTGCCGAGAGCGTATCGCTGCAAAACTCCACATTGCGCAACACCGATTCGCCCTCGGCAAGCAGTGCTGCCGCCAGAGCGCGTTGCGCATAACTTTTAGAACATGGTGGTGTGATTTTTCCTGCGACACACCCTCGCGGGACGGATTTATCCATATAGAAAGATTATTCCTTACTGACGTGCGGACGTTTCAACTCGAAGTTCTTGCCCAGATAGACGCGACGCACCATCTCGTCGTTCGCCAAATCCTCGGCGGTACCCGTTTTCAGAATTTTGCCCTCGTAGAGCAGATAGGTGCGGTCGGTTATGGCGAGCGTCTCATCGACATTGTGGTCGGTGATGATTACTCCGATATTCTTGTTTTTCAGCGTAGCGACGATGCTCTGAATATCCTCGACCGCAATAGGGTCCACACCCGCAAACGGCTCGTCGAGCAGAATGAACGACGGGTTTATCGCCACTGCACGCGCAATCTCGGTTCGACGACGCTCGCCACCCGAGAGCTGATTACCGTAACTCTTGCGCACCTTTTGCAGGCGGAACTCGTCTATGAGAGCCTCGACGCGCTCGTTCTGATACTCCTTCGTGTAGTTGGTCATTTCCAACACCGAGCGGATATTGTCCTCGACGCTCAAACGACGGAATACCGAAGCCTCCTGTGCCAAATAACCCACGCCCAACTGCGCACGCCGATAGACGGGCTCTTTGGTGAGTTCGCGCACCTGCCCGTCATCGTATTCGAGGAAAATCTGCCCTTCGTTCGGCTTGATAAGCCCCACTATCATATAAAAAGAGGTAGTCTTTCCTGCTCCGTTCGGACCGAGCAGACCGACAATCTCGCCCTGATTGACATCTATCGAAACGTGGTCGACAACGGTACGGGTTTTGTACTTCTTTACGAGGTCTTTGGTGAAGAGTCGCATATCTTTTTAATCAATTTTTTTACAAAGTTATGATAATTTCCCAAATAATTTTTATCTTTGGTATGTTTTTAATCCGCAAACACTGCTAAACACAATATAGAAAATGGCACAACAACTGACTGACAAAAAGTTACTGCACGAGAAACTCAAAGAGTACTTCGGATTCTCTTCGTTCAAGGGCAATCAGGAGGCAGTTATTCTCAATCTGCTTGCCGGTCGCGACACATTTGTACTGATGCCAACCGGTGGCGGCAAATCGCTCTGCTACCAGCTGCCCGCGCTGATGATGGAGGGTGTGGCAATCATCATCTCGCCGCTCATCGCACTGATGAAAAATCAGGTCGATGCCATGCGTACCTTCTCCACCAATCCCGGCATAGCCCATTTTCTTAACTCTTCGCTCAACAAAAGTG
>JBNMLI010000306.1:0-1413 GCA_050874765.1 Alistipes sp. | reverse complement strand
CGCCGACCGAGCCTGTCGGGAAGTCGTTGCGTTGCAGGTAGGAGGCATCGATGCCGTAGCGTTGCACCTCGCCGAGCAAATCGTCGCCCGAAGCATCGCGTCCGACGGCACTGACGGCATAACCCTTGCACCCGAGAGCATCGACATAGTGGACAAAATTGACCGGTGCGCCACCTATGCGTCTGCCCGACGGGAATACGTCCCACAGCAGTTCGCCTACACCTATGACCTTTTTGGGTTGCATAGCACTACAAATCAATCATCACCTTCATACACGTTTCGCGATTGGCGTCGATGAACTTGTAGGCATCGTCGTACTGCTCGAACGGGAAACGGTTGGAGATGAGCGGTTGGAGGTGAATACGGCCTGCCTCAATCTCCTCGACGGCTTTGAGGTAGTCCTCGTGGCGGTACATCATCGAGCCGATGAGGTTGAGTTCGTGTTCACCGAGGTAGAACATACTGATGGCAGGGTCTTTGGCATGGACGCCGACAATAATCACATCGCCACCCTTCTCGATGAGTTCCATAAGCGAACGCACCGAACTCTCGACACCAGCACACTCGAAACCGACGCTGAAACCGTCGTCGCCGAAAATCTCTTTCAGAGCCTCGGCAAGCGGGCGTTTGGCGACATTGACCGTATCCTCGATACCGCACTCGCGAGCCTTTGCCAAGCGGAAGTCGCTCACGTCGGTGATGACGACGCGCTTTGCACCGCGAGCCTTGGCGAATTGGGCGATGAGGTTGCCTATGGTACCTGCACCCGACACAACGACATTGCGACCCTTAATCTCGTGAGGGCGGGAAGTGGCGTGTGCGCCTACGGCAGCAGGCTCGACCATGGCGGCGTATTCGAGCGGCATATCGTCGGGGATACGCACTACCCTATCCTCGGTAACGACGAAATAGTCTTGTGCGGCACCGTCTGCCTGAAATGCCTGCACGCGCAGGTTTTGGCAAACGTTGTACTGACCGCGCTTGCACGGGTTGCACTTGCCGCAGACCAGTTGCGGGCGGGCGGTTGCCTTGTCGCCCGGCTTGACGGTCTTCACGTCCTTGCCGACGGCTACGACATAGCCCGAATACTCGTGGCCCTGCACTACGGGGTAGAACGTTGCAGGGTGCAGACCGTGGTAGGAGTGGATTTCGGAACCGCAGATACCGATATGTTTGATATTGAGGAGTATTTCGTTGGGTTGCAGGTCCTCGGCTTTGAGGTCGGGAACCTCGCGGAAAACGAGTTTTTTAGGCTCGGTTAATACTACTTGACGCATAAATTTTTGTATGTTTTTGTTCGACTTCGCCCGCCGCCGACCTTTTGGGAAAGGGTCGGCAGCAGTGCGGAGTGCGAGTGTGAAACTATCTGTCCTCGGCTTGGTGACCCGTGCGGTCAACCTGATGGTAGAACTG
>JBNMLI010000305.1:0-1418 GCA_050874765.1 Alistipes sp. | reverse complement strand
TCACGCAGTTCGACGGCACGCTCGGGAGCGCACTTGACCACAATGTGGTCGGGCGCGTCCATATCAATCACGGCAAACATCTTGCCGCCGACCTTGAAAACAAGCGTCGCATCGTCGAACGGCAGGCACTCCTCCGTCGCAGGCAGTGAGAGGCAATACTCTCGAAATTCGGCTATATCCATAGCGCAAAGATACGTGTTTAGGCGTTACGTTGTCGGGGTTGGAGCGACAAAAAAGCCGTCGGCGAAGTTGCCGACGGCTTTTGTTTGAACGCGGTTTGTCCGCCCTGTGCCGTTAGAATGTGTGCATTTCGCTCACGAAAGGCTCGCCGACGAGCGAGCAGTCGGCAGCGATGCAGATGGCATAGACGAAGTAGTTGCCCGAGAGCAGTCCGTAGTTATCGACATAGTTGCCGCGGTGTCCCTCGTTTGCAAGGTACTCCTCGGCGGTGTAGATGTCGGGGACGAAGAGGTCGATGAGCGATTTGATATACTCGTTCTTCAAGCGCGACGGGTCGGAGCCGAAAGTTTTATAATCCTGCTCGCTTATGGCTCCCTGAATATAGAGCACGCTCGCATCTGCCGGCGTGATGGTGTAGCCGGAGGAGGTGAACGCTACCGAGAATGTCGTGCTGCCGTCGGTGGTTGCCTTCTCGGTCGTGAAATCGACGCGCGCAAGAGGCGTCGTGGCTCCGCCGTCGTAGCCGAATGCCAGAGCAACGTAGTCGGTATCGGGCATAAGAGTCTTATCGAACGTGATGGTTTGGTCGCCGTGCTTGGTGTATTTGCCGACATAGTCGCCCATATCGGCAACCACAGCCGCGATGATGGCGGCATCGTCGTCTTTGCCCGACAGTTCGGCAAGCGGTTTAACGACAAACAGGTAGGGGTCGTCGTTGGTGGTTGAAATCAAGACGGTTGTACTGTCCCAAGTTGTATCGAACACATTGACCGACAAATCATTGTCGGACATAGCGAACTTCTCGGTCGTAATCATTTCCCCATCGACAGCGGTGCAGATGTCGCCATCGTCGTTGATGCCGCAGACGAATAGGTAGTATGGCGTACCGGCGTTGATGCCGCAGACGAATAGGTAGTATGGCGTACCGGCGTTGAGCCCAGTGAAGGTGTAGGAGTGGTCGCCCTGCAATGCCAACGACTCGACAGCCGCCTTGACGGAGGTTGCCCCAAGTGCGAGCCAAGCATCGATTTGCTGTTTGACGACGGTGCGGGCTGCCTTTTGGAGTGTACCGCCGTATGAATCGAACTGCTCGGCGGTGAGCAGTTGATAGTAGTACCGCTGTTGTTTGTCGCTCGGTATGACGCTCACCGCAACAGAGGTGCGGGTAGGCGTTGCGGTATAGACGAATGAGCAGTCGGTCATCTGAATGGCCTCGGTCCGGAACTGCTGTTTGGTGA
>JBNMLI010000304.1:0-1432 GCA_050874765.1 Alistipes sp. | reverse complement strand
GTACATCAGTCGGCGGCTGTGCTCCGTCGCGGCAACGACCTGAAAGCCCTCGTTTTGCAGAGCCTTGATGGTATTGCGAATCGAGCCGACGCGACAAACCGGTATGCGGCTCAACGCTCCTGCCGATGCCTTCATCGCCTCGGCGTTCACCGGTGCCGAACCTTTGAGCGAGGTGATGATGCCGTGCGCACCCGCACACTCTGCCGAGCGGGCGATGCCGCCGAAGTTGCGAATGTCGGTAACGCCGTCGAACATCACGATGAGCGGTGTTTCGTCCTCGGGAACGCGCTCCAAAATATCCTGCAACTCGACATAGTCGATGGCTGCAATCTGCGCCACAACACCCTGATGGTTGCCGCGCGTCAGGCGGTTGAGTTTCTCGACCGGCACCTCCTGCACACGCAGGCGATGACGCACACACAAATCGCGCAGGTCGCTCATCAGCTGACCCTCTGCGCCCTTGCGCATATATATCTTTTCAATCTGCTTGCCCGATTCGACCGCCTCGGCTACGGGGCGGATACCGAATACTATATTGTCGTTTGCCATAATCAGGAATGAGTTTTCTCCGACAAATTTACTATAATTTGCCGAGATTGGTGTTTTTTATCGGCTAAATTTGGAGGTACTCTCCAAATTGCATACTTTTGGAGTACGAAACAAAACCACCCGAATATGAAAAATTGCATTTTACGGATATTTACCATTATCTGCATCGCGGTGTTTGCCTATGCGTGCAGCGGCGCAAAGCAGTCGGAGGCGTACCGCCCCGACAGCGTCTATATGATTGGCGCGTCAATAGCCTATCCCGAAAACGGCTGGTTTGAAATGGGTTGCGAGCAGTTGGGGTTGCGCCCGATAAATCGCGCCATATCGGGCGAGAGCGTAAGCGACAGTGCAGTGCGCATGCACGACGGCACGCAGTACACCACCGAGGAGTTGGACCGCTTCGGCGTGCTGGTGGTGATGCACGTCCACAACAGAGATGTATGCGACGAGAATGAATTGGAGGAGGATTACCACAATTACGAACTGACGAAGCAGATGAACTACACCAAGGCGTTCGACTACATCATACGCAAATACATGGACGATTGTCGCGCACTGGCGACCAACCCCGCTTCGCGATGGTACAAGGTGAAGGGCGGTAAGCCCGTACACATCATGCTCTGCACCTATTGGCACGACGCGCGCGAAACATACAACGCATCGGTGCGCAAGTTGGCAAAACGTTGGGGGGGGGATTGTGTCGCGCTATGTGCCTTTGACGAGAACATAGGATTCACCAAGGACAAGCCCGCTGCCGACGGAACGCAGGTGTCGTTGCAATTTGCGCAAAACGGCTATGGCGACACCGAAGTGATTGACGGCACGACCTACGGTTGGCACCCTACGCGTGGTAGAGATACCGAGATTCAGCAACGTATGGCAT
>JBNMLI010000303.1:0-1446 GCA_050874765.1 Alistipes sp. | reverse complement strand
TTCGTCAATAGATGTTACGAAAAATACAGCGTTGCAGGGGCTTGGTCTTGCGGGCAACAAACTCACCTCGATTGACCTCTCCAAGAATACCAAACTCTGCGAGTTGGAACTCTCGACCAACAATCTCGGCGAGAGCATAGATATATCGGTATGCAAATCGCTCTACTACTTCAATAGTCGTGGCAACAGCCGACTGAAAACCATCTATGTTTGGCGAGGTTTTTCGGCGAATGACGGGCAGTTCTATAAAGATAGCGCAGTGGCGTGGGTGGAGAAATAACTCGCAACGCAATCACGAAAAACAAAAAGCGCACCTCGAAATCGAGGCGCGCTTTTCGTTTTGGAAGGTAGGCTGACTACCAATCAGGGTTCTGACCGAGTGCAGGGTTCAGCGTGTTAGCCGAATCCGGAATCGGGTGAACGTACATACGGTTGTTCCACTCCAACTTGTAGTTGTACATGATGAAACCGTGGTCGGTTTCGGAGAAGGAGTAGTTGCTGTTGGCCGTCTTGTTGGAAACAGGGAAGCCCATACCCGTCTTCGGCTTCGAGCCGTCGGTAGGGAAGGTGTACTTGTTACCGTTGAATTGCAGACCGTTGGCAGCTTCCTCGGCAGTTACCCAGATACCGCGCCATGCAGCGTTCTCGGTGCCACGATTGACAACGATGTCGCCACAGTGCCAACGATAGAGGTCGTCGATACGGAGGTGTTCCATAGCCAACTCGCAGACGCGCTCGCGGCGGATTTCGAGCTTCACGGCGTTCAGCTCAACAGGCGAAACGTTGTAGTAGGCAGCAAGCCATGGGTCAACGGTGGTCGGCAGAGCATTGGCTTTTCCGGCTTCGATACCCGCACGCACGCGCAGTGCGCCGACGGTGTTAGCCCAAATGTCGGCAGTCATCGCGCCGAGTTCCTCCTTTGCCTCGGCATAGTTGAGCAATACCTCGGCATAGCGGAATACAGGAATGTCGTTGTCGGCACGACCCTTCGAGAAGTTCTCCTCGCGCTCGATGCTCCACTTGATGAAGTTGTAACCCGTGTAGGTGTAGGAACTCATATAGGCAGGCTTCGGGCTGACGGTGCCGTTGGTGGCGGTGTAAGTCCACGCGCTAACGGTGTGACCGTCGGAATTTACGACCTCGTCGTGGTTTACCGTATTGACAAGGCGGTAGTCGCGGTCCTTGAACTCCTCTTTGAGCGACACTTTACCCTCGTTGTCGATAGGGTCGCCGTCGAGTTTGAGGAACATATTGACATAGTTCTTGGTCGGAGCCGGCTGCTGGTCGTAGGTACCCGAATTGACGCGCCACGTAAGTTCGTGGGTTACGGCAAGATTGTAGTCGTATTCGCGAACCCAGATAGCCTCGTTGTTGGAGAGCAGGTCGGTGTTGCGCCAGATTTTGGCGTAGCAACCGTTTGCCGTGTCCCACGGGCTGCCCGTAGTG
>JBNMLI010000302.1:0-1449 GCA_050874765.1 Alistipes sp. | reverse complement strand
CTCCTCAATCACCTCGTCGGCACTGCCGACCATCTGCGCCACGCGGTTGCGAATCAGCGCGTTGGTACCTTTCGACATCGTGTCTGTCGCACGCCCTGCCACTGCCATCACCGTCCGCGAATAGCCGTCGGCAGCCTTGACGGTGGACATCGAGCCGCCGTTCACGGGCGATTCGACCACAATCAGCCCCTCGCCCAACGCCGCAACTATCCGATTGCGAGGAATATAGAGGTTGCCGTTCTGCCGCGTATGCGACGATACCTCCGTAATCACCGCCCCGCCCCGAGCGAGCATATCGCGCCCGAGTGCGGCATTGTGCGTCGGCACGATGTCGGGCAGAGCGTTGGCTATCACCCCGACCGTGCGCAACCCGAAGGCGAGCGCCGCGCGGTGTGCCGCCGCATCTGTGCCGAAAGCCAATCCGCTGACAATCACCGCATCGGGAAACCGTGCCGCCACGCCCTCGACAATCTCGTTGCACATACGCTCGCCGTAGGGTGTCATCTTGCGCGTCCCGACAATCGCGAGCGTATGGGGCGAGTGCAGAGCCTCGCGCTCACCCTTCATATATATAATATGCGGAAAATCGACCGCCTGCCGCAACATCGGCGGATAGTCGGCATCGGTCGAGGCGACGATGTTGATGCCGTGCTTGACGCAATAACTCATCTCGCGCTCCGCCTCGGCAAAACCTGCCCGTCGGACAATCGCCCGCGCTATGTCCGCGCGCAACTCCGCCCGCTCCGCGAGGTCGTCCTCCGAAGCGGCAAATATCTCTGTGGCAGAACCGTAAACATCTATCAGGTGAGCCACGCCGCGCACCCCGAGTTGCGGTACAAAAGTCAGTGCTATATCCTCAATAACCATACGCCGAGAGCGGTTTTTTGTCAGAAAATGAATTTTTCAGTTGTAAAGATACGGATTTTTTTGGTGAAACGAATAAATATCTCTATATTTGCAAACCCAATGAGCCAAAGTGTTCTGCGATGTGCAGGCGGTGGCAAATAAGTTATAGGCGAGTTCCCGAGTGAGTCCGAGCCTTGTTCGATTTGCCGACAGCGGGTGGCTTAATTGGTAAAATGGTCTGATGGCCGAGTGGCTAGGCAAAGGTCTGCAAAACCTTGTACAGCGGTTCGAGTCCGCTTCAGACCTCCAACGTCCCTTCGCAAGCGATTGCGAAGGTTTTTTTTGTTGCAATAAATGGTTACCGGCTTATTGGTCAAAATAGTACATAAAAAGTGAGCGGTTTGTGCTTATTGGTCAAAAATAGTACATAAATTGGCGTGATTTGTTTGATTTATCACTTCAATTTGAGCCTGAAATACTCATCTATAAACAGTTTTCGATAGCGTCTTGACATGCCGTTATGCACCCTCAATTTTGTCTTTAAGTCGGTGTTGATGGCTTCGATTATGTTGTTGGTATTAGGTATGGGAATCTCCGTATTCT
>JBNMLI010000301.1:0-1458 GCA_050874765.1 Alistipes sp. | reverse complement strand
GAGGGATTCGAACCCCCGGAACCTCGCAGCTCAATAGTTTTCAAGACTACCGTAATCGACCACTCTACCATCTCTCCGAGGACAAAAGTACTATCTTTTTTTATTTCTGCCAAATTTTTTCGGACATCGCCCGCAAATCCGCCCCAATCTGCCAGCAAATCTGCTCAATTCGCACCACTGCTCGCCCGCAAATCCGCCAATAACTCTCCACCCCAAAAAAGACCGCATCGGAAACCGAAAACGATTCCCGATGCGACCATCGAAAGTGATTCCGGCGCGGTTCGAACGCGCGACCCACAGCTTAGAAGGCTGTTGCTCTATCCAACTGAGCTACGGAACCGACACATTGCAAAAATGCACCGCAAAACTAGAACAATTTATCGAATCGAACAAACTTTCAGGCAAAATACGCGGATAAATATCTGCACGATAACGCGCTTCGCCTTTCCGCACCGCCTAAAATTCCGCATCGTCATCGCTCGCGGGAACGGCAGCCTCGGCACATTCGCGCGCCGTCGCATAGTCGTAGCCCTGCGAAACGGCATAGCGCACGAGTTTGGCGCGCGCATCGAATGGCGATTTGGCTTTCAGCGTGCGCAGTCGGCGCGCAAGCAATTCAGACAATCGCTCCCGCACATCGGCATCGGCAAACTGCTCCATCGCCTGCGTAATAATTGCCTGCGCGATGCCCTTTGTGCGCAGCGTTGCACCTATTTTATATGCGCCCCACCCGCTCAACCGCATCTTCTCGCGAACGAACGCCTCGGCATAACGCCTGTCGTCGATGAATCGGTCTGCCACAAGGCGTTCCAGCACGCGCCTGCTGTCGGCATCGGAAATGCCCCAACGGCGCATCAGCCGCAGCGCATCGCCCGACGAGCGTTCCGCCTTGGCGCACAGTCGCATAAGCGAGGCGAGAGCCTGCTCGGGAGTTTTGTCGCGTTTTATTTTCGGCACCATACCATTCTTGGTTTATTGTTGGCATCGACCGCACTGCCTATGTCGCGGAAGCCCGACTGGGCAAGCATTCGGCAGATGTCGTCGCCATATTTTTCGTATATCTCAAACCACAGTCGCCCGCCCTCCGCAAGCATATCGACCGCATTGCTGGCTATGGAGCGGTAGAACACGAGCGGGTCGTCGTCCGCCACAAACAGAGCGAGCGACGGTTCGTAGTCGCGCACATTGGCGTGCATCGCGGCTCGGTCGCTCTGCGGAACGTATGGCGGGTTGGACACAATCGCATCGAACTGCCCCAACGCCCGCATATCGCCCAACGCATCGGCTTTGTGAAAGATGACCTCCGCACCGTTGCGCACGGCATTCGCGCGCGCTATGGCAAGCGCATCTTCCGAAATATCGATAGCCTCCACACGCGCATTGGGAATCATTCGCGCCACCGCCACGGCTATCGCGCCACTGCCCGTGCCGACATCGAGGATACGCGCTCCCGATGTT
>JBNMLI010000300.1:0-1464 GCA_050874765.1 Alistipes sp. | reverse complement strand
TTGTAGAGGTGGCCCGTAACCTTCTGATACGAGTCGTCGCCGCGTCGTCCCCACCACTTGTTGCCGTCGCGGTCCTTGAAGCGCGTCGTGTACGCCTCCACAGCCTGATGCCACAGCCACCAGTCGCGGTTGTTGCCTATGGATTGCGAACCCGTCGCCATGGTCGTGAGTGCCAGCGTTGCGGTGCGCTTGTCCGACGCGGTGATTTGCGTCATGTCGCACACCTTCGTGCCGTCCTGATAGAGTTCGACCTTCCAATTCTTGTCGGCATTGAATACGTTGGCTACGATGTAACCCTTATCGTACGCCCACGAATACGGATTGACAAACTGCCCCGACACCGATTCCGAGCCGTCGTATGCGCGAATCTGGAACGAAGCGTCGTACTCGCTGTTCTTCATCACGAAGTTCTTGATGTCGGCACCGTCGAACTCATATATGCCGTATCCCGCAGGCGAGCCGTCGCCGCAGACGCGCAGATTCCAGAACAGACCGCACGCCGCCGTGTGCGTAATCTCGTGAATCTCCTTGCCGTTTACGCTGTGGAAATTGTGATAGTTGTAGTGCGAGTGTCCGACCAAAATGTACGCCTTCGCAAATTGTGCGAGCAGGTTGAGCGTTTCGGTGTAGTACTTCGAGTGGTAAGCCGACGCATCGCCGTCGCGGAACGGAACGTGGCAGCAGAGTACCACACACTTGTCCTTCGGTACCGAAGCCAAATCCTTGGTCAGCCACGAGTATTCAGCATCTGTGAATCCGCCCAAGCAGTCGCCGCCTTTGCCGTTGGCAATCACGTTGTTCATACCGACGATGTGCACATCGCCACGGTCGAACGAGAAGCGCGTCGGACCGAAGTGGTTCATAAAGTTTGCGTCCGATGGCGCACTGTCGTCGTCCGAGGTGTACCAGTCGTGATTACCCATAATCGCAAAGAAGTGCGCTCCGCAGTTGTCGTATTTCATTGCCGTGTACATATTGTCCCACAGCGACGAGGTGCTGTTCCACAATACATCGCCCAACACGATACTGTAAACATTGTTGTATTTCGGCAACGTCGCTTTTATGTCGGCACCCGTCTCGTCCGAGAAACGCGTGATGCACTTTGTCGTCTTCACCTGCGGGTCTGCCATACAGCAGAGCGTCCACTTGGTCTGCTTGCCACCCGCAAGCGGAGCGAGCGTGAAGTCGTAATCCTTGCCCGTGCCGCTGATGCGCGAGTAGAAGAGCGGATAACCGTCGCTGTTGTAGTTCACCTCGTAACCCGCAGGCACGGTGTAATATACAAACGTTGCACCGCGACTGCCCGGCAACTTGTAGTAGCCTTCGGCATCGGTCTGCACCACGCTGAATCCGTCCGTAGCGCTCACGCCCTCAATCGGATTGCCTGCCGTGTCCTTTATGTGTCCCGTCAGCCACAAATCTACCGATTGGGTCTCCTCCAACGATATGCGTATGTCGTCTATG
>JBNMLI010000299.1:0-1471 GCA_050874765.1 Alistipes sp. | reverse complement strand
GAGTATTCCGCAGAATACGCCCCAGCCGATGGACGCCGCCATCTTCGCATTGGAGTCGCTACTGTGGATAATGTGCCTGTCGATGAACGCCTTGATGTTGCTCCACGTCAATGCCCGCACGAATCGCCACGGATAATAGCAGAGCAGCGCGTATGCCACAAGCACGGTATTGAGAATGCTGATTCGCGTGAAGTCGCGCAACGGTCGGAAGTGCGACACGCGCTCCTCCGCAGGCGGGTAATAGACCTTAATCGGGATATTCTCGACATTCACCCCGCACCACGCCGCACGCACGATGACCTCGACCTCAAATTCGTATCGCCCCGTGATGAAACGCACATCGTGCAACCGCTCCAACGGATAGAGCCGAAAGCCCGATTGGGTGTCGGCGAGCGTCTGCCCCGTTTCGACCTTATACCAGAAGTTCGAGAATCTGTTGGCAAACGTATTCTTCGACGGCATATTCTCTGCCGCGAGGTTGCGCGCACCGATAATCAGGCTGTCGGGGCGTTGCTCGATGGCATCGAGGAAGGCGGGTATGTCGTCGGCGCGGTGTTGCCCGTCCGAATCTATGGTTATGGCATAGCGGTAGCCCCACTCATAAGCCTTGCGCAAGCCCGATTTCAGTGCGTAGCCCTTGCCTCTATTATTCGGATAATCAATAACTTTTATATCGTCGATTGACGCCAGAATGCGTTTCGTGTCGTCCGTCGAGCCGTCGTTTACGACAATGACATCGGTCGCAAACGCCTGCACGTCGGCGATAACGTCTGCGATTGTGCCCGCATTGTTGAAGGTGGGTATAAGCACCACGCAACGCAATGCTGCCGCCCGCTCTTTGTATGTCATCGTCGCACTATCCATCTATCTCAAAGCGGCTTTTAATTTAAGAACTATTTGTTGGTTGTCGGCTCGCGCGACCACGGCATTCACCTTCGCGCCCTCTGCAACGGTCAGTGCGATGATGATACGCAGCCCCTCCTGCGGCGTTAGGACCGCGACATATTTGCACTCTTTAATCGAGGCAAACGCAACCCTGCGGGCGAGTATCTCCCCGAGGCACTCCTTTATTATTGTCAGGGTACACACCCCCGGCACGACCGCCTTTTGAGGGAAATGTCCCTTGTATATGGGGTGGTCGGCAAACAATTCCGCCTCTATTTTATAGTCGTTCCCTGTTCGGTTTATGGCGAGAATACGGTAGAAATTGTCTTTTAAACTCATACTATTTCGCCACATTAAATATCTGCGCATCTATCGGCTCGTTGAACACCTTGTCCGAAAAGGCATACTCCGTGTAGTCGCCCGACTTCTCCTCCATCTTCAACAGGTTGAGCGACATATCCGCGCGGTCGAATACGATGACGATGCGCGCAATTCTCGATGACGCCCGACCTCGTTGAGGCGTCGGCGTTACCCGCCACTCCGCAGCCGACTGCTCGTAAGCAACGGCAAAGCCGCGACTCACCGT
>JBNMLI010000298.1:0-1492 GCA_050874765.1 Alistipes sp. | reverse complement strand
GGGTTGCTTATCGCGCTAATCGCTCTGATGATTATCGTGCCGGCTCTGTTGAGCGGCAAAATAGGCGACATCGTCAAGAAGGAGGCGAACGCAATGGTGGACGCGACGGTCGATTTCGCGAAACTCGACATCTCGCTCTTCCGCCACTTCCCGAAGGCATCGCTCGATTTGGAGCAATTCAGCGTAACGGGCAAAGGTCGTTTCGACGGTCAAACGCTCGTGGCGGCTTCGCGCATCGAGGTCGTGGTCGATATGATGTCGATTTTCGACGATAGTTTCGAGGTGTCGAAAATCATACTCAACCGCCCCGAAATCTACGGTCGTATCGCTGCCGACGGCAAGGCGAACTGGGACATCGTCAAGTCCTCCGCCGACGAACAAGCCGAGGAGGAACAGACGAGCGGCGAGTCGTCGTTCCGCCTGTCGATTACCGACTTGCGCATCAAGCAGGCTAAAATCTACTACACCGACGAGAGCAGCCGTATGCACTTCCACACCTCGCCGTTGGACATCGCATTGAGCGGCAACCTCTCGGCAGACAAAACGGTCATCACCACGCAGATGTCGGCTGCCGACATCACCTTCATCCGCGACAGCACGACGCTCGCCAAGGGCATCACCGCGACGCTGAAAGCGAAAATCGATGCCGACCTGAAAAACAACAAATATACGCTTTCGGAGAACACCCTCTCGGTCAATGCTGTCAAGGCTCGACTGAACGGCTGGGCGCAAATGGTGGGCGACGACATCGACACCGACATCACACTCGACTGCTCGGGCAACAACTTCAAGGATATACTCTCGCTCGTGCCGGCATTCTATACCAAGGATTTCGCCAACCTTACGGCATCGGGCGACGTGTCGCTCACGGCGTGGGTGCGCGGTCGTATGACCAAAACCCACTATCCTGCCTTCGCACTCGATGTGCGCGTGGCTAACGGCTCGTTCAAATACGCCGACCTGCCTAAATCGGTTACCGATATAGCGTTGCAGGCGAGCGTCAAGAATGCGGGCGGCACGCTCGATGCCACGACGGTCGATGTGTCGCGCTTCGGTGCATCGTTCGGCGGTCAGACCTTCTCGGCTACGGCATCTGTCGCAACGCCTATGAGCGACCTCGCATTCAAGGCTACTGCAAACGGCAAAATCAACCTCGGCGCAATCAAGGAAATCTACCCGCTCGACGAACAGCAGATGTCGCTCAACGGCATCATTACGGCTGATGTGAGTGCAGCAGGCCGTATGTCGCAAATCGAGAAACAGGAGTTCGACAAGATGCAGGTCGCAGGCTCGGTCGGCATCGAGGGTATGGCTGTGAAACTCGCATCGCTGCCTGCAATCACCATCGACGATGCCTACGCCGCCGTGTCGCCGAAGACGGCAACGCTCGACCGCCTGAACGTCAAGGTCGGCAATAGCGATATCTCCGCCAAAGGTTCGCTGTCGAACTACTGGGGCTACCTCTTGCAGGATAAACTCCTTACGGGAACGC
>JBNMLI010000297.1:0-1517 GCA_050874765.1 Alistipes sp. | reverse complement strand
TATATCATGGAGGTGCGCGATACCAAACGCGGTTTGGAGGAACTCACGTCCGATATTCCGAATGTGAGCGAGGACGCAACCAAGGATTTGGATTCCAACGGTATTATCCGCATCGGTGCCAATGTTCACCCGGGCGATATACTTATAGGTAAAATCACCCCGAAGGGCGAGAGCGACCCTTCGCCGGAGGAGAAACTCCTTCGTGCCATCTTCGGCGACAAGGCAGGCGATGTGAAGGACGCTTCGTTGAAAGCACAGCCGTCGTTGCACGGTGTGGTTATCGACACGAAACTTTACAGCCGTGCAGGTAAGGTCGATAAGAAGGGCCGTAATGCCGAGAAGGCACAGCTCGACAAACTCAACGAGAAGTTTGCTGACGAGGTTGCCGCACTGACCAAGACTCTGGTGTCGAAACTTTGGACGCTCGTTCAGGGCAAGACCACGACGGGTATCACCGACTACTTCGGTGTGGAACTCTACGGCGCAGGAGCCAAGTTCACGCAGAAGATGCTCGAAGAGATTGCCCGCAAGAGCTCCGACGAAAAGAGCGGCATAGCATCGGGTTACCTCAATCTGGGTTCGTGCAACTGGACTGCGGACGAGCACCTGAATTCGCTCATCGAGCGCACGATTAACAACTACATCATCGAGGTCAAGAAGGCCGATTCCAACCTCAAACGCGAGGCTTACAACCTCTCCAACGGCGATGAACTCCCGCAGACGGGCGTTATCCAGATGGCAAAGGTCTATATCGCCAAGAAGCGTAAGTTGAAGGTCGGCGATAAGATGGCAGGTCGCCACGGTAACAAGGGTATTGTTGCCAAGATTGTCCGCGACGAGGATATGCCTTTCCTCGAAGACGGTACGATTGTCGATATCTGCCTGAACCCGCTGGGTGTGCCTTCGCGAATGAACTTGGGACAGATTTACGAGACCGTGCTCGGTTGGGCAGGTCGCGAACTTGGTCTGAAATTCGCAACGCCAATCTTCGATGGTGCTTCGCTCGAACAAATCAACGATTACACTGCCAAGGCGGGCGTGCCTCGCAGCGGTCGTACCTATCTCTACGATGGCGGTACGGGCGAGCGTTTCGACCAGCCTGCAACGGTCGGTGTCATCTATATGTTGAAACTGGGCCACATGATTGACGATAAGATGCACGCGCGTTCCATCGGTCCTTACTCGCTCATCACGCAGCAGCCGCTCGGCGGTAAAGCGCAATTCGGTGGTCAGCGTTTCGGTGAGATGGAGGTTTGGGCATTGGAGGGCTTCGGTGCAGCCAACATTTTGCAGGAGATTCTGACTATCAAGTCCGATGACGTTACGGGTCGTGCCAAGGCTTACGAGGCTATTGTCAAGGGCGACAACCTGCCGAAGCCGGGTATTCCGGAGGCAATGAACGTGCTGTTGCACGAGTTGCGCGGTCTGGCACTGAAAGTGGAACTCGAATAGTCTGATTGTAGGTATAAAATTAGAAAAGCATTAAGAATTATGGCAATCAATAAAGATAATACGAC
>JBNMLI010000296.1:0-1533 GCA_050874765.1 Alistipes sp. | reverse complement strand
TTCATACCCGAAGCCATCACCGCCATGATGATAGACGAAGGACCTACCAGCGGGACAATGCGCACGCCATATTTGTGGCACAACGCAACGACCGCCTGCCCCGGGTCTGCCACAGCGGGAACGCCCGCCTCGGAAATGACCCCCGCACTGCGACCTTGCAGAATAGGCGCGACCATACGCTCGATGTCGGCTGCGGCAACGGTGTGTTCGTTGAGTTCGACAAATTCCAACTCGTCAATCGGACGACCAACACCCGCCTTTGCAAGAAAACGCCGTGCCGAGCGGGTATTCTCGACGATGAAGTAGTCGAGCGACGCTATCACGGCGCGATTCGCCTCGGGCGTAACATCGTAGGGCATTGTATCCTCGCCAATGGGGCAAGGTATGAGATAGAGAGTTCCTGTTGCCATACTTTACTCGTTGATATATATGCGTTTGACTCGTTTCGACACCGACGTAAGCACCTCGTAGCATATCGTGTTCAGCACCTGCGCCATATCCTCGGGCGTATTGCCGCGTGCGGGCGAGAAGATTACTACATCGTCGCCCTCGGCAACGCCGTCGATGTCCGTAACGTCAATCATACAGCTATCCATACAGATACGTCCCACGGTCGGAGCCTTTTTGCCGTGAACGAGCATCGACCACGCTCCGCAACCGAGGTGGCGGTTCAGTCCGTCGGCATAGCCTACGGGTATGGTTGCGATGCGGCTGTGGCGCGTAAGGGTCTGCGCGCGACCGTAGCCGACCGTTTCGCCACTCTCCAACGTGTGGATTTGCACGATGCGCGTGCGCAGTGTCGAAACCATTTCGAGGCTGTCGTTATGCACATAGCCGAAGCCATACAATCCCAAACCGAGGCGGCACATTTCGTATTGCGCCTCGGGGAATCGGGTAATGGCTGCCGAGGCTGCCGCGTGGCGGATTACGGGGTAAGGCAAACAAGCCTGCAACGCTCCGCTCATACGCTCGAAGCGCGAGAGTTGCGTGCGCGTAAAGTCGTCCTGCGACGGGTCGTCGGCAACGCAGAGATGCGTGAAGACCGAAGCCACGCGCACCGTGTCGGCATAGCGGTCGAGGCTCTCGGCAAGGCGCGGAATCTCCTCCTCGGCAAATCCGAGGCGGTGCATACCCGTATCGAACTTTATGTGTATCGGATAGTTGCTGCAACCTGCACACTCGACCTCGCGCACAAACGCCGCAAGCGAACGCTCGCTGTAAATCTCTGGTTCGAGCGAGTGGGCGACCATCACATCGAAACTTGCATCGTCGGCGTTCAGCACCACAATCGGCATCGTTATGCCGTTCTCGCGCAACACCACGCCCTCGTCGGCAAATGCCACGGCGAGGTAGGCTATGCCCTGCTTTTGGAGCATACGCGCCACATCGGCATCGCCGCTGCCGTAGCTCGAAGCCTTGACCATCGCAACGAGTTTCACGCCCGCGCGCATACGCTCGCGGAAATAGTTGATATTGCGAATCATCGCCTGCAAATTGACCTCCAACACCGTCGTGTGCGATTTGAGTTGCAGG
>JBNMLI010000295.1:0-1564 GCA_050874765.1 Alistipes sp. | reverse complement strand
ATCTGGCTCTCGAATACGGGGCGCATAATCTCCTGCTGTGCCTCGGTGAGCGAGATTTTGATGTCCTCCTTCTCCGGAATCAGTTTCTCGACAATGTCGCTATCGACACGCACGAAACGCGTCTTCTCGTGTTTCGACTCGTACCAGTTGATGTAGTGGCTGTCGAGTTGTCCGTTCATTTCCAGCACGTCGTAGCCCTTCGCTTTGGCGGCTTCGAGGAACGAGTGTTTCTCGACGGCATCATCGACATAGAGGAATACGAGGTTGTCGTCCTTGTCGGTCTGATTATCCTTGACTGCCGCGGTATATTCCTCGGCGGTGAAGTACTTGCCGTCGGTGTTCTTCCACAGCATAAATGCAGGGGCTTTTTCGGCAAACTTCTCGTCGGTGAGGATTCCGTACTGTATGAATATTTTCAAGTCGTCCCACTTCTGCTCGTACTCGGCACGCATCGTGGTGAAGAGTTCGTTCAGACGCTCGGCAACCTTGCGGGTGATGTAGCCCGAAATTTTCTTTACGTTGGCATCGCTTTGCAGGTAGCTGCGCGATACGTTAAGCGGAATGTCGGGCGAATCTATCACGCCGTGCAACAGCGTCAAGTACTCCGGCACTATGCCCTCGACTTGGTCGGTAACGAATACCTGATTGCAGTAGAGCTGGATTTTGTTCTTCTGAATCTCGAAATTGTTGTGTATTTTCGGGAAGTACAGAATGCCTGTCAGGTGGAACGGATAGTCGATGTTCAGATGGATATAGAACAACGGCTCGTCGCTCATCGGGTACAACTCCTGATAGAACTCCTTGTACTGCTGCTCGGTAATGTCGGCAGGCTTGCGCGTCCACAGCGGCTCGGTCGTGTTGATTTGGTTGTCCTTGTCGGTATCGACATACTTGCCGTCCTTCCACTCCTTGACTTTGCCGAAGACTACGGGCACGGGCAGGAAATGGCAATACTTTTTCAGCAAATCGCCCACTTTGCCATCGTCTGCATATTCGGCACAATCCTCCGACAGGTGCAATACGATGCTGGTACCGCGGTCGCGAGCCTCGTCCAACTCCTCCATCTCGTACTCCGGCGAACCCGTGCAACTCCAATGCACCGCCTTGGCACCCTCCTGATAGGACTGGGTGAAAATTTCAACCTTATCCGATACCATAAATGCCGAGTAGAAACCCAAACCGAAGTGGCCGATAATGGCTTGATTCTGGTATTTGGCAAGGAACTCCTCGGCACCCGAGAAGGCGATTTGGTTGATGTAGCGGTCGACCTCCTCGGCAGTCATACCGATACCGCGGTCGGTTACCGTCAGTGTTTTGGCGTCTTTATCTACCGATACGCGCACGGCGATGTCGCCCAACTCGCCGCCGAATACACCCGTCGAGGCGAGGGTTTTGAGTTTCTGCGTCGCATCGACTGCGTTCGATACCAACTCACGCAGGAAAATCTCGTGGTCGGAATAGAGGAATTTTTTGATTACGGGGAAGATGTTTTCGGTCGTTACCCCGATTTTTCCGTTTTTCATAGTGTGTATGTTTTAGTTTGTTTTATTTTCCGCTCATTGGT
>JBNMLI010000294.1:0-1567 GCA_050874765.1 Alistipes sp. | reverse complement strand
TTGACGAGTCGCTCGGTATGCTCTGCGCCGAGGACGAACTCGGTATCGGTACCGACCATGCAGGCATCATCGAACTGCCTGCCGATGCTGTTGTAGGTACGCCTGCCAAGGAGTACTACCATATCAAGGACGACTATCTTATAGGTATAGGACTTACGCCTAATCGCGTCGATGCCGCATCGCACATCGGCGTTGCCCGCGACTTGGTCGCTTACCTGCGCAGCCGCGGCAAGGACGCTGTGCTGAAATTGCCGTCGGTCGATGCGTTCAAAGTCGATAATCACGACCTTACGATAGATGTCGAGGTCGAGAATACCGACGCCTGCCCACGCTATGCGGGCATTACGGTAAAGGGTTGCAAGATAGGTCCTTCGCCCGAATGGTTGCAGAACGACTTGCGTGCCGCAGGTATTCACCCGAAAAACAATCTCGTCGATATTACCAACTATGTGCTGTTCGAGTTGGGGCAGCCGTTGCACGCATTCGATGTGTCGAAAATCGACGGTGGCAAAGTCGTTGTGAAGAATTGCGCCGAAGGCACTCCGTTCGTAACGCTCGACGGTGTGGAGCGCAAACTCAACAAGGACGATTTGATGATTTGCTCCGCCACGAAACCGATGTGCATCGCCGGTGTGCTGGGCGGTTTGGATTCGGGCATAAGCGACTCGACGACAGATGTTTTCATCGAGAGTGCCTATTTCAATCCCGTGTCGGTGCGTAAGACTGCCAAACGGTTCGGTCTGAATACCGATGCTTCGTTCCGCTTCGAGCGCGGTATTGACCCTCGCATTCAGGTCTATGCACTCAAACGTGCCGCCTTGTTGTTCAAGGAGTTGGCGGGTGGCGAAATCGCAAGCGACATCATCGACATCTGCCCTCGTCCGGCAGAGGATTTCCGTTTCGATTTCTCTATCGCTCACGCCAAGTCGCTCATCGGCAAGGAGATACCGACCGAAACCATACACACGATTCTGAACGCCTTGGAGGTGCGCATCGAGAGCGAACACGACGGCATTCTGTCTGTCGCCGTACCGCCATACCGCGTCGATGTTCAGCGCGAGGCGGACTTGGTCGAGGATATTCTGCGTATCTACGGCTACAACAACGTCGAGATTCCGTCGCATGTGAATTCCACCCTTTCGTATGCGCAAAAGCCTGACCGCACGCGCCTTACGAATATGGTTGCCGACTTCTTGACGGCTCGCGGATTTACGGAGATTATGTCCAACTCGCTGACAAAATCGGCATACTACGACAACCTGACCTCCTATAAGGCAGAGAACTGCGTCCGCATACTCAATCCGTTGAGTGCCGATTTGAATGTTATGCGTCAGACGCTGTTGTTCAACACGTTGGAGGCTGTGCAACTCAATGCCAACCGCAAAAATGGCGACCTGATGACCTACGAATTCGGTAACTGCTACTACTATAACGCAACTGCCGCCACCGAAGAGAACCATCTGTCGGCATATAGCGAGAACTACCGCTTGGGCATCGCAGTAACAGGTATCGCTGTGCAGCAGTCGTGGAACAGCAAGGCTCAACAAGCTTCGTTCTACACTCTGCG
>JBNMLI010000293.1:0-1581 GCA_050874765.1 Alistipes sp. | reverse complement strand
CCCTTTTCGGTATATTCGCGGGCAATTTGTTCGCGCAGAGCCGCGTCGGCTTCGGGCAAATCGTCCATACCTTCGCACAACGCTTTTATGTAGAGTCCCGACCCGCCGACGACAACGACCGTGTCGTGTTTGTCGAACAGCCGGTCGAGCAACGCAAGTGCCTGCTTCTCGAACTCGCCACAGTTGAAGGGTTGCGCGACATCGAGCGAGGCGATGAAGTGGTGCTCGACGGCTCGCAGTTGCTCGGCGGTGGGCTGTGCCGTGCCGATTGCCATACCGCGATAGACCTGTCGCGAGTCGGCAGAGATTATCGGCGCGCAATAGTGCTGCGCGAGCGTGATACTCAAATCGGTTTTGCCCGAGCCTGTCGCGCCGACAATGACGATGATGCGGTGGCGTTTAGTACTCGTCGTCATAGGCGTCGTCGCCCTCGAAGTCGTTGAAATCGCCCATCATCTCCTCGAAAATCGACCCTTCATCGGCTCCGACGGCATCGGGGTCGTACTGGTCGGGAACGGGTGCATTTTCGAATGCGACACGCGGATAGGTAAGACCGTCGAGCGGTTTGTGGGCATCGACGAATTCGAGATAAAAGGCGCGGTCGGAGAACATATCGAACTGATAAATCAACCGCTTGCAGTCTGCCACGACCAACTCGGCGAGCATAACCTTATCCATCGGGGTCGGCATTTCGCCACCGCTTACCGCATCGTCGCCCATATCCATAAGCGTATATTCGCGCAGGCGGTTCCAATGGTCGTCGGCGATGAAGAACGAAGCCATACAATCGTCGTAGCCGAGCGATTCGATTATGAAGGCGTGGAATTGGGCAAGCGTCATTTCGGGCAGTACCTCGAAATCGCGGACGAAATTGTCGTTTTCGTCGCTGAGCATTCTGTATTTAAGAATCATAAAACAAGATTTTCTTGGCAGACAAAGATAGAAAGAAAATTTGAAGCGCAGCGCGACGGAGCAAAAATATAACACCATGTCGTCGGTTTTTTGTATCTTTGTTGCACTATAACAGATATACGAAAAGATGAACAGACTTATATTCACCATATTGCTTTCGCTCCTCGCCATATCCGCCACGCAGGCATCGCCGCGCGGCGACGGTGCGCTTAAAGCCGACATCGGCGCGATGTTGACGCGCATTGCCGAGCGCGAAGTCGGGCGTTGCCCAGTCAAGGTAACGGGTATGTCGGTTAAACGCAACAAGGTGGAAATCAAGACATCGATTGCAATGTCGTACTATCCGATGCGTCGCGCGAGCGTGCAGGCGTTGTACGATTCGGTACGCACGCTGCTGCCTGCCGAGTATCGCAACCGCAAAATCGCCATTATCACAGATGGTCGCCCGATAGAGGAGTTGGTTCCGATTTTCGACCGTCCGACAACAAAAGAACGGCGGTTTACCAACTCTGCCGACGGCAGACAACTCGTGCGTCGCGAATCGCGTCCGTTCGCAATCGGGCAAGGTTTGAGCGGTCGCCACATAGCACTCTGGCAGAGCCACGGTCGCTATTTCAACCAAAAGACAAATGAATGGACTTGGCAACGGTCGCTGTTGTGGCAGACGGT
>JBNMLI010000292.1:0-1587 GCA_050874765.1 Alistipes sp. | reverse complement strand
TTATTATACATTATGGGAAACAAAAGAATTATACCTGCATCTGAATTGATTATCAACGAAGATGGTTCGATTTTTCACTTGCACCTGCGTCCCGAGCAACTCGCGGACATCGTTATTCTGGTCGGCGACCCGGGTCGTGTTTCGATGGTCGCATCGTTTTTCGACGAGAAAGAGTGCGAGGTTTCGAATCGCGAGTTCAATACCGTAACGGGAACTTACAAAGGCAAGCGAATGACGGTGCTTTCGACGGGCATCGGCATCGGCAACATCGACATCTCGGTTACCGAACTCGACGCTCTGGCAAACATCGATTTCGCCACGCGCCAAGTCAAGGACGAATTCCGCCAACTGACGCTCGTGCGCCTCGGAACTTCGGGTGCGTTGCAACCCGACATAAAGGTCGGCGAGCAGGTCTTCTCGCGTACATCGGTCGGATTCGACGGTCTGCTCAACTATTACGCAGGGCGCAACGATGTTTGCGACCTCGCCATCGAGCAGGCATTTATGAAGCATGTCGGTTGGAACGAGTTGTTGCCGAAGCCATATTTCATCGATGCCGATGCGTCGCTCTTCGAACTCTTCAAGGACATTACACGCGAGGGCATAACGATTGCCGCTCCGGGTTTCTATGCTCCGCAGGGCAGATGGGTGCGTATGCAGCCGCAGGATATTCACCTGAACGAGAAAATCGAATCGTTCGACTACCACGGTCGCCGAATAACCAATTTCGAGATGGAGGGTTCGGCTCTTGCCGGTCTGGCGGCTTTGATGGGACACAAGGCGGCAACCATCTGCACGATTATCGCGCAGCGTGTGGCTTTGGACGCATGCACCGACTACAAGCCGTTCGTGCGCAAGATGGTCGCAAACGCGCTCGACAAGCTTGCCACGTTGTAGTGGCGGTCGATGCACACTCGAATTTGAACAATAAAATAGGATAAAAAAATAGAAACAAGTTATAAATTATGAAATTTACAGTATCAAGTTCCGCATTGCTGTCGCTTTTGGCAACGACGGGCAAGGTAATCAACAGCAAAAACACACTGCCGATTCTCGACTATTTCCTCATGGAGTTGAAGAACGGCGAGTTGAAAGTAACCACTTCCGACCTCGAAACCACACTGGTCGGCAGACTGAAAGTCGATAATGTCGAAGAGGAGGGTATGGTTGCCGCACCTGCCAAGTTGATGCTCGATGTGTTGAAGGAGTGTTCGGAGATGCCTCTTGTTTTGGAGGTGAACCACGATAACTGGGAGATTAAAATCAGCTGGAAGAGTGGTGGCTCGTCGGTGCCGGGTGCCAACCCTGTAAGTTATCCTACCGTACAGTCGCTTGCCGAGGATAAAATCGACGTTACTCTCGATGTCGATACGCTTGTAAACGGTATCAACAAGACCATTTTCGCAACTGCCGATGACGAGTTGCGCCCTGTGATGAACGGTGTGTTCGTAAGTTTCGACGCGAATACGCTCACATGCGTCGCTACCGATGCTCACCGCTTGGTTAAGTTCTCGACCGATTGCACATGCGACGCGAAGGCTTCGTTTATCCTGCCGAAGAAACCGGCAAACCTGCTCAAAACGATGT
>JBNMLI010000291.1:0-1592 GCA_050874765.1 Alistipes sp. | reverse complement strand
GCAGACGCACAGGCACTTACCGACAATGCCGACAACCCCGAGAAGGTGCGCCAAAACATCATCGAGGTGGCTCTCGACTACCTCTCGTGCGGCATCGACCCTGCCAAGGCGACCATCTTCATTCAGTCGCAGGTCGCCGAGTTGTGCGAGTTGGCATTCTATTATATGAACCTCGTAACCGTTTCGCGCCTGCAACGCAACCCGACCGTCAAGTCGGAAATCAAGATGCGCGGCTTCTCGGAGGAGGTTGCCGAGGGCGACACCACGCAGAAGAAGGGCATACCGGTAGGCTTTTTCACCTACCCGATTTCGCAGGCATCGGACATCACCGCCTTCAAGGCGACGACAGTCCCTGCGGGCGAGGACCAAGAGCCGATGATTGAGCAGACGCGCGAGATTGTCCACAAGTTCAACGCCGTCTATGGCGACACGCTTGTCGAGCCGGAGATTCTGTTGCCCGACAACGCCGCGTGTATGCGCCTGCCGGGTACCGACGGCAAGGCGAAGATGAGCAAGTCGCTCGGCAACTGCATCTACCTCTCGGACGATGCCAAGACCGTGAAACAGAAGGTTATGGGTATGTACACCGACCCCGACCACATTCACATCGAGGACCCCGGCAAGGTCGAGGGCAACTGCGTCTTCACCTACCTCGACGCCTTCTGCCGTCCCGAACATTTTGCGGCCTATCTGCCCGACTATGCTTCGCTCGACGAGCTGAAAGCGCACTACCGCCGTGGCGGACTGGGCGATGTGAAAATCAAGAAGTTCCTCATAGCCGTTTTGGAGGAGTTGCTCACCCCGATTCGCGCCCGCCGCAAGGAGTGGGAGCAGAATATCGAGGGTGTCTATAAAATTCTCGAAGAGGGCTCTGCCGTCGCTCGTGCCACTGCGGCACAGACACTGCACGAGGTGCGCGACGCTATGCGCATCAACTACTTCGACGACAAGGCACTCATTCGCGAGCAGGCAGAGAAATACAAACAGGAGCAGTAGGCATACGCACGTTCGGCAAAGGGTTTCATTCCGATGATTGAGCATTCCAACTATATAAAGGCTGCCAAGCGCGAGCGCATCTATGCGTGGTTTCTGCGCACGACCAAGCGACTCAACGAGCATCAGGTGCTTGCGATACTCGCCGTATTCGTAGGCGTGTTGGCGGGGTTGGGAACCTATCTGTTCGAGATACTGCTCTATGCCATAAAGAGTTGTTTGGTTAATTGGTTCGATGTCGATACCTACCACTTCCTCTACTTCATCTATCCTGCACTGGGTATCGTAATCGCCTCGTTGTTCGTCAAATACATCGTCAAGGACAACATCTCGGAGGGTGTTACGCGGGTACTTTACGCCATGTCGAGCCGTGGCTCTCGCATCGCTGGACACAACTGCTGGACATCGCTCGTTGGCGGTGCCACGACTATCGGATTCGGTGGCTCGGTCGGCCCCGAGGCTCCTATCGTACTGACGGGTGCAGCCATAGGCTCCAATGTCGGCAAACTCGCACGGCTCAACTATCGCAACATCACGCTGTTGCTCTGTTGCGGCGCGGGTGCAGCACTCGCCGCCATCTTCAAAGCACCGATTACGGG
>JBNMLI010000290.1:0-1593 GCA_050874765.1 Alistipes sp. | reverse complement strand
TTCGACAGGCGCGCCTCGATATAACGACCAGCGGCTGCCTCGTCGCCCGTCAGTATGTTGCCCCAGTTACCTTGGCAGTCGATGAGCAGTTCCTTCTGACCCAACTGCACGAGTGCGTCCTTGATGGAGGCATCGCCGTGGGGGTGGTACTGCATCGTCTGACCGACGATGTTGGCGACCTTGTTGTAGCGACCGTCATCGACGACCTTCATAGCGTGCAGGATACGTCGCTGGACGGGTTTCAGACCGTCGTCGATATGCGGAACGGCGCGTTCCAAAATAACATACGAGGCGTAGTCCAAAAACCAGTTTTTGTACATACCCGTAAGTTTGCGCACGCCCGTTTCGGCAATCAACTTGTCGTACTTGCCGCTCTGCGCACCCTCCTGCGGTTGGTCGGCGGGCATGTCGCCGCCGATGGTTATATCGTCAATATCCTCTGCCATAATCGAAATCGGTTTTCTGTTATCTGTAAGTTGGTTATTATACCGCCGCGTCCGTAGTGTCGGCGATGAAATCATCCTCGACCAAATCCTCCTCGATGCGGAGGTTGTTCACGATGAACTGCTGGCGGTCGTAGGTGTTTTTGCCCATATAGAAGGTGAGCAAATCGAGAATCGGGTCGTCCTTCGTAAGGCGCACCTTGTCGAGTCGTATGTTCTCGCCGATGAAGCCAGAGAACTCCTCGGGCGAGATTTCGCCCAGACCTTTGAATCGCGTAATCTCGGCACTCGCACCGCACTTGGCAATCGCCCGCACGCGCTCCTCGTCGGAGTAGCAATAGTAGGTCTCCTTCTTGTTGCGCACGCGGAAGAGCGGCGTTTGGAGGATAAAGAGGTGGCCCTGACGGATTACGTCGGGGAAGAATTGCAGGAAGAAGGTCATCAGCAGCAGGCGAATGTGCATACCATCGACATCGGCATCGGTTGCGATGATGACCTTGTTGTAGCGGAGGTTGTCCATATCCTCGTCGATGTTGAGTGCAGCCTGCAAGAGGTTGAACTCCTCGTTCTCATAGACCACCTTCTTCTTCATGCCGAAGCTGTTGAGCGGCTTACCGCGCAACGAAAAGACCGCCTGCGTCTGCGGGTTGCGGCTCTTGGTGATGGAACCCGATGCGGAGTTACCCTCGGTGATGAATATCATCGACTGCTCCGCCAGTTCGCTCTTGTCGGTCAGGTGGATTTTGCAGTCGCGCAGTTTCTTGTTGTTGAGCGACACCTTTTTGGCGGTTTCGCGTGCCTTCTTCTGCGCACCAGCCATAGCCTTGCGCTCCTTCTCGTTATCGACGATTTTGCGCTGAATGGTCTGCGCCGTGTCGAGGTGCTTGTGGAGGTAGTTGTCGAGTTCGGTCGCGAGGAAATCGCCGACGAACTGGCGAATCGACAAGCCCGGTTCGACCTCCTTGGAGCCGAGTTTGATTTTGGTCTGCGACTCGAAGACGGGGTCCTTGACGCGCACCGAGATGGCGGCGATGATGGAGGTACGAATGTCGGACGGGTCGTAGTCCTTATGGAAGAATTCCTTGATTGTCTTGGCAATAGCCTCGCGGAATGCCGACTGGTGGGTACCGCCCTGCGAAGTGTATTGACC
>JBNMLI010000289.1:0-1598 GCA_050874765.1 Alistipes sp. | reverse complement strand
TCGCCAAGTCGCCCAGCACGCGAGCCTCGATTTGAATCTTCTTGACGTAGGTCTCCCACTTGATTTCGGTACGCGCCTCCAACTCGATTTTGTCGTAAACCCCCATAGCCTTGAACATCTTGATGCTGTCGGCATCGAGATAGCGGTCGAAGATGAGCGGTGCCGCGGTTTCGCAATCCAGACCGCGCTTGGCAGCCTCCGCTTTCCACTCGTCGGAGTAGCCGTTGCCGTCGAAACGAATCGGCTTGCACTTGCGGATAATCTCGCGCACGGTTTCGTAAATCGCCTTATCCTTCTTCTCGCCCTTCTCGATTTTGGCATCGACGGCGCGCTTGAATTCGGTAAGTTGCTCGGCAACAGCCGTATTGAGGACAATCATCGCATCGGCACAGTTGTCCGACGAGCCGACGGCACGGAACTCGAAGCGGTTACCCGTGAAGGCAAACGGCGAGGTACGGTTACGGTCGGTATTGTCCAACAGCAGGCTCGGGATTTGCGACAGTCCGCTCATGCGGAAGATGTTTTTGGCATCGAAGCGTATATCCTCGTCGCCGTGCGACTTCTCGATGCGGTCGAGCACGGACGACACCTGCGAGCCGAGGAAGGTCGAGATGATTGCCGGCGGTGCCTCGTTCGCGCCCAAACGGTGTTCGTTGGTCGCGCTCATAACCGACGCTTTCAGCAGACCGTTGTGTTTATATACGGCAGCTATCACGTTCACGAGGAAGGTGATGAACTGCAAATTCTCGAATGCCGTCTTACCCGGACGCAGGAGATTGACACCCGTATCGGTGCCGAGCGACCAGTTGTTGTGCTTACCCGAGCCGTTGATGCCCTTGAACGGCTTTTCGTGCAGCAGCACGCGGAAGTGGTGGCGACGTGCAACCTTATCCATGATGGTCATCAGCAACTGGTTGTGGTCGTTGGCGAGATTCACCTCCTCGAAAATTGGAGCCAGCTCGAACTGGTTGGGCGCAACCTCGTTGTGGCGTGTCTTGACGGGTATGCCGAGTTTGAGGCACTCATACTCCAAATCCTTCATAAACGACAGTACGCGCGGCGGAATGGCACCGAAATAGTGGTCCTCCAACTGCTGATTCTTGGCAGCCTCGTGTCCCATAAGTGTGCGACCCGTCTGCACAAGGTCGGGACGAGCCGACCACAGCGAGTCGTCGATAAGGAAATACTCCTGCTCCCAGCCGAGGTAGGAGAATACGCGCTCGACGCTCTTGTCGAAGTAGCGGCAGACCTCCGTAGCCGCCTTATTGACAGCCGATACGGAGCGCAGAAGCGGTGTTTTATAGTCGAGAGCCTCGCCCGTATAGGAGATGAATACGGTCGGTATGCAGAGCGTCGTATCGACGATAAAGGCGGGCGATGTCGGGTCCCAAGCCGAATAGCCGCGCGCCTCGAAGGTGTTGCGGATACCGCCGCTCGGGAACGACGATGCGTCCGGCTCCTGCTGAATCAGCACCTTGCCCGAGAACTCCTCCAACACGTTGCCCTGACCGTCGGGCTCGGCAAACGAGTCGTGCTTCTCTGCCGTGCCGCCCGTCAGCGGTTGAAACCAGTGGCAGTAGTGGTCGGCACCATGCTCC
>JBNMLI010000288.1:0-1607 GCA_050874765.1 Alistipes sp. | reverse complement strand
GTGCCGACGACGGGTCGCCGTGATTGCTGACAGTGATTTTATCGACCTCGTCGAGTATGATGACGGGGTTGGACGAGCCGCAACGCTTGATGGTTTCGATGACACGACCCGGCATCGCGCCTATGTAGGTGCGACGGTGGCCGCGAATCTCCGCCTCGTCGTGCAGACCGCCCAGTGCTATGCGCCCGAACTTACGCCCGAGAGCCGTAGCGACCGACTTGCCGAGTGAGGTTTTGCCCACTCCCGGAGGGCCGTAGAGGCAGAGAATAGGCGATTTCATATCGCCTTTGAGTTTCAGCACGGCAAGGTGTTCGAGTATGCGCTCCTTGACCTCCTCCAAGCCGAAGTGGTCGGCATCGAGTTGCTTGCGGGCGCAGTTCAGGTCGAGGTTGTCCTCCGTCAGTTCGTCCCACGGCAGTTCGAGCATCAGTTGCAGGTAGGTCATCTGCACCGAGTACTCCGCCACGGCAGGGTTGAGTCGCTCGACCTTGTCGAGTTCCTTGTTGAAGAGGTCGGCGGTTGCCTTGCTCCATTTCTTCTTCTTGGCGGCTTCGCGCATCTGCGCAATCTCGTCGTCCTCGTCGCCGTTGAGCTCCTGCTGTATGGTGCGCATCTGCTGTTGGAGGTAGTAGTCGCGTTGCTGCTTGTCGATTTCGGACTTGACCTTGTCCTGAATCTCCTGTTTGAGTTCGAGCAGTTGCTGGTCGCGAATCAGTATTTCGAGCAGTTTGCGCGAGCGGGCGAGCAAGCCCGGTGCTTCGAGCAACATCTGACGGTCGTCGTCCGAAAATTCGAGGTTCGAGCAGATGAAGTTCACTATGCCGCGCTTGGAGTCGATATTCTTGATGGCGAAGGTCGCCTCCTTGGGCAGCGACGGCGAGATGTTGATGATGTTGAGCGCAACGTCGCGAATCGAATCGACCAGCGCGTCGAACTCGACACTGTTCTTTTCGGGCGTGCTGTCCAAAAGTGGAGTAACCTTTGCCTTGAAGAATGGGTCGGTCGAGATATACTCGCCGATTTCGATTTTTTGCAGACCCGACAGAATGACGGTCAGGTTGCCGTTGGGCATCTCCAAAATTTTCAGTATGCGGGCTGCCGTACCGACGCGGTACATATCGTCGGGCGAAGGGTTTTCGATTTCGCTGTCGCGCTGTAACACCGCACCGAGCAATCCGCCCTCGGCATTGACGGCACGCACCAGCGCGATGCTCTTCTCGCGACCGACCGTTATGGGGGTGATGGCACCGGGGAAGAGTACCGAACTGCGCAGTGTCAGAATCGGCAGAATCTCGGGCACCTGCACATCTTCGATGGCATCGTCGTCGCCCGAGGTAACTATCGGAATCATCTGATGCTTGTGGTCCAGCACATCGGGGAGGGTCCACTCGTCGATTTCCGTTTTATTATTTTTGTTGTTCTTATCCATATCGTTATCGTATATAGCAATTCCAATCTACAAATATAGTGATTTTTTGCAAAAATGCCATAAATATCCCATCAAATATCGTGCAATCGCATAGCGGCGCGCAGATAAATAACACGCGCCAACCATTGCGGTCGGCGCGTGCCTTGTATAAACTCGTCGCGGTGGAGCCGATTACTCC
>JBNMLI010000287.1:0-1635 GCA_050874765.1 Alistipes sp. | reverse complement strand
TCGGTGCGTTGCTGGCACAGTGGTGCGGCGAGGGTGGCGAGCTGTTGGCGTATGCGGCTCTGCTGGCGGCTTCGCGCTCGACGAAAGTAACCGCAGAGCAGGCTTGCGAGGCTGTGCGATGCGCGGTCGCGCGATTTGGCGACAGCCATTTGGTCGTGCAGGGCGGTTGTGCCTTGCTGGCGGCGGTTGCCACGGATACGACGGCATCGCGCGCAATAGTGCACTCACTCCTTGCCGAACTGCCCGACTGCCCGACCACCACAGCCCTCCGCGACGAAATGTCGTGGCGGTTGGAGTAATAAACAGATATATATGTTAGATTCTTGGTAGGGTCAAATTATGGTAATAAAAAAACGGAGCAGTCCATTTGGGAACTGCTCCGTTTTTGTTTGCTTATGCTTGTGCGGGATTACTTCTTGGTGATTTTGAAGTTGGTCGCGACGAAGCGGTCGGCTTTGTTGCCTTCGTTGGTGTTGCCGATGACGAATTGCGTCGTTGAGTTCACGTTGTTGAATTCAACCGTGTAGGTTTTGAAATCGGCTGTTGCATCGAGCGTTATGCGTTGCTCGTCGATGACATCGCCCGTAATCGCCTTGATGATGGCAACGCCGTAGTCGGTGTTTGCCGACTCGAAGGTGGTCGTCTTTGCCAAATCGACCGAGAATACCACGTTCAGCGATGCGCCTGCCGTAGCCTCTTGAAGCGCGGTTGCAGGCAGATTGACCGTAGCCACGCATGCGCCCTTGTTGTAGGCACGACCGAAGCGGAAATAGGACTTCTCGTAGCTGTAAGGGTGCACATAGAGATATTTGTCGGAGGAGTTGGCTGCGGAGTAACCGTGAGCATTCCAGATGGCGAGTTCTGCCTCGCCGAGCGTCGATGTCAGGTTGTCGATGCGGAAGCAGTTTTCGGCTGCTGTTGCGTACCATTCGCCCTTGAAGGCATCGGTATTCATCCACGAGAGGTCGTCGGTGAAGAATGTGTAGCCGCTTTCGTGGGTGTCCTCCACTGCCGAGCGGGTGAAGAACTCGAACTTGTCGCTCCATGCGCCGTCGGTATGCTCCTTATCCGTTTCGCTTGCCAGAGCCTGCACCTCGATGTAGTATTTTGTCGAGGCTGCCAGAGCGTCGATGCTTACGGCGTTGGTGGCGGTTGTGCCGCTCTTGACCTCGCCGTCGTCGGTCGAAACCTTGTAGTTATACGATGCGGCATCTGGTACGGCGTTCCACTCGATTTGCGCACTGTCGGCAGTCGTTGTGGCGGTGATGCCGTCGATAACCAGCAGTGGCGATGCACCTGCCACGCGTTCGATGAAGATGTCGTCGAGGTTGGTGCGGCTCTTGCCCGTGCCGGTGAGTACGAGCGATGTGGAGGCGGTTGCACCGTAGATGGTGTAGGAGAGTGTCGCTATGTTGGCAGGGGCATTAGCCACGCCACCCGAGTATTTTGGTACATCGACCACGATGCTCTCGTCGGTGCCGTTGATAAGACCGTCGCCTACGACCGAAAGCGTGATGTTGTCGTTGGCACCCGACCAGCGGTTGGCAGTGAAGGTAATTTTGATGGCCTCGCCGCTTGCGTCGGTGGTCAGACCCGCGAGTTTAGGCATGCCGAGCGTGTAGCCCGCCGACGAGG
>JBNMLI010000286.1:0-1636 GCA_050874765.1 Alistipes sp. | reverse complement strand
TATTTATCGTCAGCCAAGTCTATGC
This sequence comes from Alistipes sp., assembly GCA_050874765.1. Classification (GTDB taxonomy): domain Bacteria; phylum Bacteroidota; class Bacteroidia; order Bacteroidales; family Rikenellaceae; genus Alistipes. The sequence continues at coordinate 1,611 of JBNMLI010000286.1, read as the reverse complement.
CATCGGCTCGAAGGCGGCAGGCAGTGCCGAATTCAACGTGTCGGTTCAGGAGGGTGTCGAGTGGAGCATCGCCGACGGGCAGTGGCTCACGGCAACCAAGGGCGCGCAATCCACCGCCGACGGTATGGTTACGACCGCCGTCCGTGTGGCGTGGGACGAGAATACCGCCGCAGCACGCTACGGCTCCGTAGGACTTGTTCGTAGCGGACTTTCGGAGGCAGATGCGCAGTTTGCCGTATTCCAGTTCGGCAACGAAACGCAGTGGAACGACGACGGTGCAATCGCGCTCGATTCCAAGAATGCAACGGCTCTTTCGCTCAAAGTCCCTGCGCACAGCGTCGAGGCAGTCTTGTGTCCCGAGAGCGTAACATACGAGGCTGTCGAAAATGCCGACAACACGGTGTCGTACGCCTTTACGGTTGCCGACAACCCGAGCGATACCCGTTCGGTGCGTCGCCCGCTCATAGCCTTCAAGATGCTCGACCGCGATGGCGAGGTCGCTCTGCCGTCAATCGAGCAGGCATACTATTCGGTGTCGGGTATCACCACCGCCAACGGCTTGGCGATGTTTGCCCGCACGGTAAACGAGGGTGGCGATACGGGCGATTGGCAACGCGACGGCAAGGTTGTTCTGCTCAACAATATCGATATGTCGCAACTCACCGAACAGTTCGAATCGGCGGGTACTGCGGCACACCCTTTCGAGGGCGTGTTCGACGGTCAATACCGCAAAATCGTAGGCTTTGCTTCGACGCAACCGTTGTTCGGCGTATGCAAGGGCGCGACAATAGACAATATCATCTTCGACGAAACCTCCGCCATAACTTCGGTTGCGGAGTACAATCTCGAATACTCGCTCGCTCCGCTTGCGGCGCGACTGACCGACTGCTCCGTCGGCAACTGCACCAACTACGCTTCGGTTACGATGAATGCCACGACGGGCAACGACGCTACGAAGGCGTATGTTGCGGGCTTGGTCGGCATCGCCGAAGGCTCGACGACGCTCTCTGCGTGTGCCAACTATGGCGCGGTCGAGGTAACCGACAAGGCGCAGACTGCCAAGGGTCAGGGTGCTATGTATGTCGGCGGATTGGTCGCCTTGAACGGCGCAACGCTCGACAACTGCACCAACAACGGCTCTGTTGCCGATGCTGCCATGGCAGAGAGCCACTACTTGGGTGGTATAGCGGGCTTCAACACCGGCACGGTGCGCACTGCGACAAACGCGGGTGCTGTAACAATCTCCTCGTTGCGCGCCGTTAAGTCGGACACCGACGATTCGCGCAACATCTATATAGGTGGCGTGGTCGGTATGAACGAGGGTAGCGTTACCTCATCGACCAATGCGGCGGCTGTCGTATCGGCATCGGACGTCAAGTTGCAACGTATCGGCGGCATCGTCGGTCGCCTCAATAAGGCGGGCGAAATTGCGGGCAACAACAACACTGCACAAGGCACGATAACCATCAGCGGCACATCGACCACCTTCCGCGGTCCGCGCCAACTTATGCTGGGCGGTCTGTATGGCGAGGTTGCCTACGATGCCGCGCTCGATTTCGCTACCGTGGCAAGTACGTCCGAGGGTGCTATTGCGGTCAATGCCTTCGAGGC
>JBNMLI010000285.1:0-1643 GCA_050874765.1 Alistipes sp. | reverse complement strand
TAATCAAGGCGGTACTGAAAGCCGTCGAGACGAAGTAGGAGGCGCACACTTTCACGGGGGGGGGCAGGCATTTGCCCGCCAGCCACATTGGCAACAATCCCGCACGCAACAGACAACCCACCACGGGAGGGCTTTACAGCCGACCTATGGTGGGTTTTCGTATATTCGTATAACAGAAACGGCGGAGGTAGTTTTCACCTCCGCCGTTTGCTTAACTTGCGCTACCGCTCGGCTACTTTTTGTGGCGGGTGATGAAATGTTGCGTCAATGCGTGTTCCTGCACCTTGTCGGCGATACGTTTGGCGGAAGAGCCGACCTCTGCCCGTGCCGCCTTTGCGACAGGTTTTGCAAAGCGTGCAACCGACGAGAGCGAAGGCACTGCCGACTGCGACGCAGCCGCGCTCTTGGTTATCTCCACGGTGTAGCACGACGGTACGCCCGCTACGCCCTTGCTGTCGAGCGCAAGCGTAACGACGTAGATTGTCGTATTCCATTCGCCCACATAGACCATCTGCTTGTAATTGATGTACGACGACCTTGTCGCCCATTGTGCCAAATCGTCGTTGCTCATCGACAACACGCGATTGTCGGTCGTCAGCGCGCAATACCACTTCGATGTGCTTTGGTTAGGGGTCATCAACAGCGACACAACCGCCTTGCCCTTGTACTCGGGACGGAGCTCCTCGTAGATGTCGCCATCTTCGATAACCGTACGGAATGCCACTGCCGCATCGCTGCCCGATTCGAGTTTCGCGGTCGAGAACTCCTTGCTGAACACCTTGGTTGTCGCGCCGTTGTCGTAGCCGAAGCAGTAGGCGACATACTTGGTGCCGGAAACCAGCATATTGGTGCAATCAACCTCGTGTTCGCCCGCAGTGAGGTATGCCGTGATGTTGCTGCCCAACGTATTGACGATGTAGTCGATGAGTGCTTGGTCGCTCGCGTAGGAGTGGAACTCCTCGTAGGTCATCACATCGGTAAAGTATTTCTCCTCGTCGTTGGTCGGCGTAAAATAGACCTTCGCACCATTGACGGTTATCGAGTTCACGCCTATGGAGAATGTCGTTGCCGACTGCTCGACCTGCGCCGTGCGCTGTACGAAGGTGGCAGGAACGGTCGTGCGATGACCCTCGGTGTCGATGCCGAATACCATAATCAGATACTCTCTGCCGCCCGTAAATGTGTCGTAGCCCAAATCGTCTTTCGATGCGAGGTTCTTGGCACCCGTAAATACAAACGGTGTGGTCTCCCACGTGAGTTTGTTCTGCTCGTTAATGTCGTTTATCTCGTCGATGAAATCTGCCGCAACCTTGTCGAGAGAGTACTGCTCGGCTGCCGATTTAGGCGTTATGCCGACCAAGTAGCGCGTCGTGGCGGAACTTGGCACAACGTTCACGGTCATCGATGTCGCCGTAACGTCGGCTGTCGAGAGCGCGAACGCACAGTCGTCGGTCGCCACGAACGACGTGGTTTTGCAATCGGCACGCACGAGTTCGCTCGTAACGTTGCCGTCGCCGTCCATACCGAACGCAACGAAGACAGACTCGGTATCGGGCAACAGGTTGTCGGCTGTCTCCGTCCTGTCGCCGCTGCGCAGGAAATAGGAGTACGCTATGTCGTAACCCGCTCTGGCGAGGTAGGCG
>JBNMLI010000284.1:0-1651 GCA_050874765.1 Alistipes sp. | reverse complement strand
ATATTTGCACCGCTTTGACGTAATTCGTAGTAAGGCGAATGCGGAAAAGTATTAACAATTAAATAAACAAAATTATGGCTTATTTAACAGCAGAGAAAAAGCAAGAGCTTTTCGGTCAGTACGGCAAGTCTAACGTGGATACGGGTTCCCCAGAGAGCCAAATCGCACTGTTTTCGTACCGTATCAGCCACCTTACTGAGCACCTCAAAAACAACCGCCACGACTTCGGTACGCAACGTTCGTTGTTGCGTCTGGTAGGTAAACGTCGCCAGTTGTTGGAGTACTTGAAGGAGGTCGATATCGAGCGTTATCGTGCTATCGTTAAGACTCTGAACCTCCGTAAGTAAGAGGTCGAAAATGAAGGCAGCCGCAAAAAGTTGCCTTCATTTGCTTTATTCCCGACGGTATTTCGGTCGCAACCCGCATCGAGGGCAGAAGCAGAAGACGTAAAGAGAAGACAAGAGAGAAACAAATTATTTTTTGGACGAATAAAAATTATGGAAGAGAAGAAATTGTACAATGCAGTACAAAAGTTTATCCCGCTGTCGGGTGGCCGCGAGATTATGATTGAAACCGGCAAACTCGCCAAACAGGCGGACGGTGCCGTTGTCGTCAAGCAGGGCGACACTATGTTGCTTGCCACGGTGGTAGCCGCAAAAGATGCAAAGGAGGGTACCGACTTTATGCCGTTGCAGGTCGAATACAAAGAGAAATTTGCAGCCGCAGGTCGCATTCCGGGTGGCTTTATGAAGCGCGAAGGCAAGGCGAGCGACAACGAAATCCTCGTTGCGCGTCTTATCGACCGTGCTTTGCGCCCGCTGTTCCCTGCCGACTACCATGCCGAAGTTTACGTTACCGTAAACCTTATCTCGGCTGACCCCGATATTCAGGCAGACGCACTCGCAGGTTTGGCAGCGTCGGCAGCACTCGCCGTGTCGGACATTCCGTTCGGCGGTCCTATCTCCGAGGTGCGCGTAGCACGCATCAACGGCGAATATGCCATCAACCCGACCTTCTCGCAGATGAAAGATGCCGACCTCGACATTATGGTCGGCGGTACCATCGACAACATTCTGATGGTCGAGGGCGAGATGAACGAGGTTTCGGAGGACGTTATGCTCGGTGCAATCAAGGCTGCCCACGAGGCAATCAAGGAGCAGTGCGCCGTACAAATCGAACTCTCGAAGGAGCTGGGCAAGGACGTTAAGCGTACCTACTGCCACGAAACCAACGACGAGGAGTTGCGCCAGACCATCATCAACGAACTCTACGACAAGGCATACGCCATCGCCACGAGCGGCACGATGAAGCACGAGCGCGAGGAGGCATTCGACGCTTTGGAGGCAGAGTTTGCTTCGCGTTTCACCGAGGAGGAACTTGTAGAGAAAGCACCGCTGATTCACAAGTACTTCCACGACGACGTGCAGAAGAAGGCAATGCGCAATATGATTCTCGACGAGGGTAAGCGTCTGGACGGTCGTCGTTGCGACGAAATCCGCCCTATCTGGTGCGAGGTAGGCTACCTGCCGCGCGCTCACGGTTCGGCAATTTTCACCCGTGGCGAAACGCAGTCGCTCTCGACCGTTACGCTCGGCACGAAACTCGATGAGAAGATGTACGACGAGGTGCTCCGTCAGGGTACCGAGCAGTT
>JBNMLI010000283.1:0-1654 GCA_050874765.1 Alistipes sp. | reverse complement strand
GCCATACACCGTCCGCCGATGCGAAAAACCCCGACACCGCAAGGTCGGGGTTTTTGTTTTTTTTTGGGGGGGGCAAGGCAAAAAAATCGGGCAGGGTTTGCGCCCTGCCCGAAAAGTTTAACCGAAAAAATTCGTTAGTTATATTCTACTACAAATTTGTGTATTCTCATACCATAATTAATCAACGACCCGCCACGCGTCTTGACCTCCTTTGTTGATATTTTGACACTTGTAGGCGAAGAAAAGGTCGGATATACATATTTCGATTCAGAATCGCTCGTATTCAATCCGCCGGACAAATTCTCGTTCAACAATGTACTTCCGGGTACAGTTTGAATTGTCAATGTGTAAGTAGCACTTATCAATGAGCCGCGATACATATAAACATCTGTCGTTACTTTTGTCGCATAGGTACAAGTTGCCGATGCGTAGAATGTCGGTGATTGGGCATAACCGCCATCTTCTATAAGCAAATGACCGTAACTCGTTGTCGTATTGCTTGTACTCCAACCATCAGGGCTTTTTGTTTTTGTGTCTATATTGTATGGTATTCCCGTTACATTCATTGTATATGCGGCGGATTCGAGGGTAAAGGATTTGCCGGCGGCATTGGCGAGCGATACGCGCACACGGCAAGACGGGTATTGCTGTTTGGCGATGCCGTCGGTGGCAAAGTCGGCACCCATAAGCGAGCGGTCGCCCGATTTGAGTGCGGTTGCACCACTGCCATAGACCAGCGACACGGCAGAAACGAGGTTTGCCTGTGCGTAGGCGGCATCGTCGCCCGAAAGTGCGACGTTGGCGTAGATTTTGTCGTTATCGACACCGCTGTTCTGCTTGCTGACGGCAGCGTTGCGGTTGTAAGAGGTCCAGATGGTGTGGTTGCCGACACCGAGGACGGAGGTTACGAAAATCTCCTGCTCGGAGGCGGTGTATTCGACGCTGTTGATGATGGCGTAGGGCTGTACCTTATATTTACCGCCGATTGCGGCTATCTCCTTGCTGAATGTCGTGCCGCCCTTGTCGTTCTTGTAGAGCGAAACGTTGCCGTCGGCATCGGTTACCCTGACACCCGATTCGGATACGCCCGCAGCATCGGAATCGACACCCGCGATGCGGACATTATTGACATAGATTTTGCGACCATCGAGAGCAGAGAGCAGACCCGTGTTGCACGAATCCTCGAACCACGAGGTGATGGAGTCGCACGAAACGCTTGTCCAAGTGATGTTGGCACCGTTGCGTTTGTTGGCTGTGAAAACGACCGCCTTGCCCGTGGTGCGCGACAGAACGGCACCGTCCTCGGCGGTGAGCGTAATGGTAATCAGACCTGCATCGACAGGCAGCACCTCGAAGCGGTATTCATAGTAGGTACGACCCTTGCCGTCCACACCCTCGGTATATTGCGGGTTGGTAGCGGTGATGGTGTTGCCCGTAGCATTGGCAACAAACGCGACATCGGCGAACGAACCGTCAGTGGCGGTAGTTGCGGAGAGAGTGCCCGCGATGTTATTTTCAGCCGTGATGCTCACGCTCTGCAACTTCTTGGGAGTGGTGCCGTCGGCAGCAAATACGCGCACGCCGAATGCGGCATTGAGCGATGTGCCGAAAGCGACAGAGGTAACGGCAGAGGGGCGCGTAGGCTCGGCAGAGG
>JBNMLI010000282.1:0-1670 GCA_050874765.1 Alistipes sp. | reverse complement strand
TTGTCCTGCACCCGTTCCTGCCGTTCATCACGGAGGAGATATGGCAAGACCTCGCGCCACGCAAAGCAGGCGAGTCGATTATGGTTGCATCGATGCCGAAGGCTGGCGCGGTGGACGAGCAGTTGCTCGCACGCTTCGCACTCGTGCAGGAGGTTGTGTCGGCAGTGCGTAACATTCGCAAGCAGAAGAACTTGCCGCAGAAGGAGGCTCTCTGTCTGAAAGTCATCAAGGACGAGAACTACCCTGCCGAGTTTGAGCCTGTAATCGTCAAGATTGCCAATCTGTCGGCGGTCGAGGCGGTCGAGGCGAAGAATCCGACCGATGCGGGCTTCATCGTCAAGACGACGCAGTATTTCGTACCGATGGGCGACAACATAAACCGCGAGGAGGAGATTGCAAAGCTCGAAAAGGACCTTGCCTACTACGAAGGTTTCTTGGCGAGCGTGATGAAGAAGCTCTCGAACGAGCGTTTCGTGCAGTCGGCCCCTGCGCAGGTGGTTGCCAACGAGCGTGCCAAGCAGACCGATGCCGAGGCAAAAATTGCCGCCATTCGCGAACATATTGCCGCGCTCAAATAGTATGGGTGCACCCATAACAATCTACACCGATGGCTCGGCGCGGGGTAATCCCGGTGCCGGCGGCTACGGTGTAGTTCTTTTGTGCGGTGAGCATCGCAAGGAACTCGCAGCAGGATTTCGGCTCACGACCAACAACCGTATGGAGTTGATGGCGGTTTGTGTGGCGTTGGAGGCTCTGAAAATCCCCAATTCCGATGTTACCATCTACTCCGACTCGAAATATGTCGTAGATGCCGTAACGAAAGGCTGGGTGTTCGGCTGGCAAAAGAAGCGTTTTGCGGGCAAGAAGAATGCCGACCTGTGGATTAGGTTTCTCGAAATATACCGTCGCCACAATGTGCGATTCGTATGGGTCAAGGGACACGCCTCGACGGTCGAGAACAACCGTTGCGACGCGCTGGCAGTCGGTGCGGCAAGCACACCTCCGCTCTATGAGGATACGGGATATACGCCTGAATAAATTAGGAATTGGGAATTGGGAGTTTACTCTCCGATAATTAAATCTTCGACACGCACTTTGGGAACATAGTGCGTGTTGTTTTTGCGGTAGTAGTGGTGGTCGGCAGTGGCGGGGATTTCGACCAGCTCGATTTTGTCGGCACCGCGCCCGATGGCTATCACAAGCAACGGCTTGTAAGGCAGAGCCAGCGCGCGGGTCAGAGCATCGCCGTCGAACGAAGCTATGCAGATGCCGTTAAGCCCCAACTCGGTGGCTCGCAACAACATACTCTGTGCCGAGATGCCCAAGTCGATGTCGATGTAGCGGTCCTCTTCCACCGTCGAGCAGACGACGATGAAGGCGTTAGGCTCGCACCCCTCGTGGGGCAGGTGTTCGTCGGGCAGAGCCGCACCGAGGCGGATATGGGGCAGTACTTTCGCAGCCTCGTCCGCCAACACGGGACGGAAGCGCAGAGCCTGACGATTGAGTGCCGAGCCGATGAGCGTATTGACCTCTATTATGCTGTGCAGTTGGTCGTTGCGCACGACGAACGAAGCGTCGTAGTTGCGGTGGCTGCGGTTGTGTCGCAACAGACGACAGAGGTTCATCGCAGGACGCACACGAGCCTCGCGCGGACGCGAGAAGTACTCCTC
>JBNMLI010000281.1:0-1672 GCA_050874765.1 Alistipes sp. | reverse complement strand
TCTGTTTGCGATGCTCGTCATCATTGGCGCATCGCTCGCAATGGCACAGCCAAAGCGCACTCTCGTAACGGTAGATGTCCAACCCGACCACGCCGACTGGCTCTACGCCTGTGGCGAAAAACCGCAATTCGCCGTTTCGGTGCGCAACCACAGCCTCGTGTCTAACGTCAAAATCCACTACGAAATTTCCGAGGATATGCTCGCGCCGATTAAGAAGGGCGATATGACGCTCAAAGACGGCACGACGGTACTCTCGGGCTACACGATGAAGAAGCCGGGCTTCCTGCGTTGTCGCGTATGGGCAACCGTCGATGGCAAGAAATACGAGGAGTGTGCCACGGCAGGTTTCGATGTCGAGCGCATCGAGCCGAAGACCGTTATGCCCGACGACTTCAAGGAGTTCTGGGCAAAGGCAATCGCCGACAACCAAAAGATTGATATGCTCCCGCAACTGACGCTCGTTCCCGAGAAATGCACCCCGAAAGTGAACGTCTATTCGGCAAGTTTCCAGAGCTTCCGCAAAGGCTCGCGCATCTTCGGCACGCTCTGCGTACCTGCCCATATCGAGGGCAAGTGCCCTGCCATACTTATCGTTCCGGGTGCAGGTTGCCGTTCGCGCAAGGGCTTCTATGCCGAAGCCGAAAAGGGTTTCGTAACCTTCGAGGTCGGTATTCACGGCATACCGACTACCCTGCCCGACGAGTCGCTCTACACCAATCTGAAAAACGGCTCGCTACTCAACTACCCGCTGGCGGGCATCGACGACAAAGACAACTACTACTATAAACGTGTCTTCGTGGGTTGCGCCCGCGCAATCGACTTCCTCGCCTCGCTCGACTTTGTCGATGCCGACCACATCGGCGTTACGGGTGGCAGTCAGGGTGGTGCGCTGACCATCACCACCGCCTACCTCAACCCGAAAGTAAAGTGCGCGGCAGCGTTCTACCCTGCCATGTGCGACCTCACGGGCTACCTCTACGACCAAGGCAACCCGTGGCCGTACATCTTTAAGAACAAAAAGTTGGCAACGCCCGAGCGATTGGAAACCGTCAAGTACTACGATGTCGTAAACTTCGCTCGTCTGCTCACCGTGCCGGTATTTATGTCGTTCGGCTACAACGACCTCACCGTCTGCCCGACCTCGACCCGAGGCGCGTATAACGTCATCACCGCGCCAAAGAGCCTTCTCGTCGTACCGCAATCGCGCCACTACACATTCCCCGAGCAGTGGAACGCCCGCTCGAAATGGATTATGGAGAACATCAAGAAATAAATACCGACCTTCACAAATAAGGGGCAACCAAGCAAGATGGTTGCCCCTTATTTTATTGATTATGCGACACACAACCACCTATCCCAAAGACAGATACACCCGACCGCAAAATAATTTTACAACAAAGTTTGTATTTACGATATTTTTGCACTACCTTTCAGTTGCAAAAGCGAAAAACCTCAACCAAAAGGTTTAACGATACATCGCGGGATGGAGCAGTTGGTAGCTCGTCGGGCTCATAACCCGAAGGTCGTGTGGTTCGAGTCCCACTCCCGCTACTACACAGGACAAGTCGCAAGACGTGTCCTGTTTTTTTGTCTATTTATCGTCCCGAAAGTCGTCGTCGCCGTTCACATAGCCATCGTTATAGCCATCACTATAACCGTCCCAATAAGAGGG
>JBNMLI010000280.1:0-1673 GCA_050874765.1 Alistipes sp. | reverse complement strand
GAAGTAATCGACCTGCACGCGCTGCCGTATGCACTCGTCGATGAAGTTGAGCGAGTGTTGCCATACGACGGTATTGTCCATCGCCCCTTGGCAGATGAGCAGTTTGCCGCGCAAATCCTTGGCGCGCGGAATGAGCGACACGGCGGCAAGGCCCTCGGGGTTGGTCTGCTCGGTCTCCATGTAACGCTCGCCATACATCACCTCGTACCACTTCCAGTCGATTACGGGACCGCCCGCCACGCCGACCTTGAAGATGTCGGGGTAGTTCACCATCAGCGAGATGGTCATAAATCCGCCATACGACCAGCCGTGTACGCCTACGCGCGAGCGGTCTGCCCACTCGTGCGAGAGCAACCAGCGCAAGCCCTCCATTTGGTCTGCCATTTCGCACTTTCCGCATTGGCGGTGAATCGCCTGCTCGTACTCCCTGCCGCGGTTCATCGTGCCTCGGTTGTCCATCACGAAGACCACATAGCCGTGTTGTGCCATATACATCTCCCAACGGCGCAGAGTTGCCTGAAAGTCGTTGCGCACCAGTTGGGAGTGAGGACCGCCATAGACATAGAGTATGACGGGGTACTTCTTCGTCGCGTCGAAATCTATCGGCTTGATGAGGCGGTAGTAGTTGTCGTAGCGGCCGTCGGCACTGCGTACCGTGCCGAGTTCAATCGGGCAGTAGTTGTACTCCCTCGACGGGTCGTCGGCACGGAACTCCTCGCGGTAGAAGCGACCGTCGGTCGAGCCTATGGCAACCACGCGCGGGGTGTGGAGCGACGAGTAGTTGTCGGCAAAATAGCGACCATCGGTCGAGAGCGAGCAGGTGTGCCAGCCAGCCTCGCGCGTCAGTCGTGTGGTGCGCCCCGTGCTTAAATCCTTGCGGAAGAGGTGTCGCTCGACGGGCGAAACCTCCGCCGAATAGTAATAGACGGCGCGCGCGTCCTGCCCGAGGTAGGCGACATCGGCATCGACGGCAGTCAGTCGCTCGACGCTCTTCGTCTTGACCGAGCAGAGGTAGAGATTGCGATAGCCGTCGCGGTTGTTGGTCGTGTAGATGAAGCGGTCGTTGCTACCCGCAAGAAAATAGAGCGGGTATTGCGGCTCGACATAGCGGTCGCTATGCTCGGTGAGCAGCGTCGCGACGAACCGCCCGTCGGCGGCATCGTAGCAGTTGAGGTGCATATTCTTCTGCGCGCGGTCGAGCAGTTGTGCGTAGATGTGGCGCGAGTCGGGCGACCAAGTGATGTTGGTGATGTAACGCTCCTCGTCGAAGTCGGTCGCGTCCATCTCGACGACGCGGTCGGTCGCGGTGTCGTAGATGCAGACCTTCACGCGCTCCGAAGCCATACCGTTCATCGGGTATTTGATTTGTACGAGCGTACCCGTGCGCGTGGTAATATCGACGAGCGGGAAGGTGCCGACGCGCGATTCGTCCTTGACGTAGAAGGCGAGGCGCGAGTTGTCGGGCGACGGGAACAGACCGCCGTCGATGCCGAATTCGTTGCGCGAAACCGATGTGCCGCAGACGATATTCTTGTCGTCGTAGGCTGTTACGCGATGCTCCGTGCCGTCGGCATCGACCCATACGATGTTGTTGTCGCGCAATTCGGCGTGGGGCTTACGCGCCTGCTCGGTGGCGGGAGCGGAGGTCTCGCGGCGTTTGCCCGAGCGTATAT
>JBNMLI010000279.1:0-1684 GCA_050874765.1 Alistipes sp. | reverse complement strand
TTTCACCTCCGGCAGACCCGAATATGGCGAGTAGGAAGCGTTGCTCAAATCGACCTCGACCTCCGCGCCGACAGGAAGTTCGGCATCGGTGTAGTTCACGCCGAAGAACAACATACCCGTGTAAGGCTCGCCAGTATTATCGACAAGCGAAATGGCGTTGTAGAGGTTGCCGTTGGTATTGTTGGCGGCAACGTATGCCTTGAATTTGCCGAATGTCTTGATGGAGGCAGCATCGGTCGTAACCAAGTCGTTCAGCGCGCGGATAGAGGCTGCACCGCCCTTACCCTTCTGACGAACCGTAACTTTCGCGCTCTTTGCGCCTGCTGTTACGGTAATCGTACCGAGTTCCTTGGACAACTCCTCGGTAGCATCGGCAGAAGCGGTTACGGTAACGATGTCGTTGTTGCCCTCGCCCGATTCAGGCGATACGGTGAAGCCCGTACCGGCGGTTGTGATTGTCCAGCCCTCTTTTGCGCGGATTTTGAATTCGGCGGTTGCGGCAGCCTTATTGTCGAGTACGACGCTCGTTGCCGAAACGCTCAAATCGACATTCGAGAGTTCCAGCACGTCGGCAACAAATACCGGCTGCAACTGAACCGTACCACGATAATAGCCGCTCAAACCGCGGATTGTACCATAGTCGGAACTGATGGTATATTGCGAGAAGAGTGGCGAATAGGACGATTTACCCATGTGGACTACAAACGAAGCACCTGCGGCGTCCTCGATGGTGATATCGAGTTCGGAGTTGGCATCGTTCCATGCTCCGCCGACCTTGTCGCCCGTAGCGTGTACGTTCTGCAACTGAACATATTGACCCTGATACTCGTTGCTCTGCAACTCGGCAACGGTCAGGTTAGGAATAACGAGTTCCTGCGATTCGCCCGTCTTGGTTACGGTTACCGTCTGCAACTGACGCAAACCGTAGCGGCTGTTGTATGTCGCACTCTTCAAGCCCGACATCTCGACAACCGAGCCGACAGGATAGTTGGTAACTGCCGAACTGTTGAAACCGTAGAGCAGGATAGCCGAGTTCGGAGTACCCATATTGTCGCCCACGGCAAGCAACTGGTTGATGTTACCGTCGCCATAGTTGGCAAGCACCACGCCCTGTACCTTATCCTCGGTGTAGTTGAGCGTCGTGGTTTCGTTGGCGGTAGCCGAGTATGCGTAGTTGCTCTTGATGAACTCAATCAGCTTCTCGACAGCACCCTTGACATAAGGTTTATCCGAAGAGGTCTGCGTAAGAGCCAACTCCGCTTTTGCCCACTTCCAACCCGTCGATTTCTGATAGACGATGAAGGTGATGTTGGCACGACGCAGAGGACCGTTGTCGTACTTGGCAATCTCGATTGTAATTTTGTCGTTGCCGTTGCCGCTCTTTTTATGGAGCATCACCCAACTCTCTTGGTCGCTTTCGACACTCCATCGAGCATCGGCAGTAACGTCGATTGTCAATGTTCCACCCTCTTTGGTGAAATCGGATTGAGCCGGCGCGCTGATGCTTATCGAAGGACTCTCACCCGACAAGTCCGACGAGTCGTAGATGTAAACGTCGCCGTTGTCGCAGCTCGAAAAAAGCCCCATCGAAACGAGAGCAATCGAACACGCAAAAACCTTGAAAATGTTTTTCATAATGTTGATTTTTATTGATTTGTTTTGTATTAATTGTTTTGTCGGAAAT
>JBNMLI010000278.1:0-1694 GCA_050874765.1 Alistipes sp. | reverse complement strand
CTATAAGGCTGTGGGCGAGTCGGTCGAAGACCCCATGAAGTACTACCGCAACAACCTGACCTCGTTTATGAACGTGGTCGATTTGATGCGCGAGTTCGGTCGCCACAACATCGTCTTCTCCTCGTCGGCTACGGTCTATGGCGAGGCAGACGAGTTGCCCGTTACCGAGCAGTCGCCGCGCAAGCCTGCCACCTCGCCTTACGGCAACACCAAGCAGATGAGCGAGGACATTTTGCGCGACAGCATCAAGGCATACCCGTCGCTCAAAGGCATCGCCCTGCGCTACTTCAACCCAATCGGTGCGCACCCGTCGGCTCTCATCGGCGAACTTCCGCGCGGTGTGCCGCAGAACCTCGTCCCTTATATCACGCAGACGGCAGCCGGTATCCGCGAGTGCCTCTCCGTGTTCGGCGACGACTATCCGACTCCCGACGGCTCGTGCCTGCGCGACTATATCGACATCGTCGATTTGGCAAAGGCCCACGTTGCCGCCATACGCCGTATGATTGACGACAAGAACAAGGAGCGTTACGAGATTTTCAACATCGGTACGGGTCGTGCCGTGTCGGTCTTCGAGTTGGTCAAGACCTTCGAGCGCGTAAACGGCTTGAAACTCAACTACAAGGTCGCTCCGCGCCGTGCGGGCGATGTGGTTGCCATCTGGGCAGATACCTCGCTTGCCAACCGCGAACTCGGCTGGAAGGCGGAGCGTTCGCTCGACGACACTCTGCGCTCGGCTTGGGCTTGGGAGAAGCACGTCCGCGGCATCAAATAGCCGTCGCCCGACCATTCGACCATAAAAACGGAGAGCAAGCCTCAAAAGCCTGCTCTCCGTTTTCGTATGCCGCCACGCGGCAACGCCTACTTGCCGACCTCAATCTCTGCCAGCATAAAGTAGTGGTCGCTCGGATAGATGCCATTCGGACAATCTTTCAGCACCTCGCACGATAGCGCACGCGCCTTGCCGCGCGTGAGTATGTAGTCTATGCGCCCGTGCGTAGGCTTGTAGGGGCGTTTGTCGCCCTTGAAGCCGTGCGCCGTATAGCCAAACTCCTTGCCCTCGTGCAATTCGTCGTAGGCATCGTGCCAGCCGTTTGCCATAAAGTGGCGCACCTGCGGCGAGGTCTTTTTCGAGTTGAAATCGCCACAGAGAATCTGCGGGAAGTCGTCGCCATATTGCGCCGCCTCGCGCACAACCAGTTTTGCCTGCTCCTCCTTCGCCTCCTGCACTTTGTGGTCAAGATGCAAATCCATCAGCCTCATCACCTGCCCCGTGCGCTTATCCTTGACACGCACCCAGTTGCAGTGGCGGGCGCGGTTTGTTCCCCACGATATGCTGCCACCGATTTCGGGCGTTTCCGACAACCAGTAGCAACCCGCCGATACAAATTCGTAGCGGTCGCGGCGGAAGAAAATCACGTTTTTGCCAATGAGGTGGTAGCCCTCGGTGTACTTGTCCATCTCGGGTCCCTCGAATCCGAATGGGAAGTACTCCTTAAACTCCCGTTGGAATCCCAAGTGACTCGCATGGGAACATTCGTATTCCGATGAAATCTTCTTCGTGATCCGCTTGGAATCAATGACTTATCGGCATAAAATGCCGTGTTTGCCTAACTTTCTAAGAGAGGAAAAGTTCAACTTTTACAACGTGTAACGCACTTGTAACGCATTTTGTCTGTCTATCTGTCTAAGGT
>JBNMLI010000277.1:0-1702 GCA_050874765.1 Alistipes sp. | reverse complement strand
ACCAATATACGGCGGCGGTACTCGACAAACTCTCGCAGGTGGCATTCGACAATTATATGTACGCCGAGGCTGCCTCGGCATACCGTCGCCTCTACGATGTGGCGACTTCCGCCCAAGCGCGTAGCGATGCTGCGGCAGGCTATGTGAAGTCGGTATTGGCAGAGGGTGGCAAGGAACGGGTGTTGGCTATGGCAGACGACATAGAGTCGCTTGCCGATGTCGGTGCCGAATCGTTGCGTGCGGCACGATTCGCAAAGGCGGGCATACTTTTTGCGGAGGAACAGACGCGGGAGGAGGCTCTGCGCATCTATGAGGCGTTGAGCGGCGATGTCGCAACACGCGAGGGTGCCGAATCGGCATACATCGTCATTCGCGCGGTGTACGACAAGGGTGATTTGGACGGTTGCGAGAAGCGCATTTATGCCTTTGCCGACAGCAAACCGCAACAAGCCTACTGGCTCGGCAAGGCGTTCATTCTGCTGGGCGACATCTATGTGGCGCGTGGCGATACGTTCCAAGCGCGGGCAACCTACCAAAGCATCATCGACGGATATTCGCCTGCCGATGACGGTATAGTAAGCGAAGCAAAGGACAGAATCAAAAACTTGAATTAGGCTATGAAACGATTGATAAGCATACCGATATTTATATTGCTCTTGTCGGGCATAGCAGAGGCACAGGTTGCCAAGCAGGTCGAGGTAACAAAGGATTATACGCCGACCGTGGAGCGTGCCGACAAATTGCCGATTGTGCCGAATATGACCGACACGGTTACGATGCGTCCCGAAATCGACTACACGATGACGCCACGCTCGTTTGCCTCGGCTCTCGGCACCCACCGCATCAAGCCGGCAACGGTTACCTATTGGGAGTATGCGCCCGAATATCCGTTCTACATAAAATTGGGTGTTGGCTATCCGCTCAACTCGGTAGCCGATGTCTATGCTTCGACCCACCGCGCCGATGTGGGCTTCATTACGGGCTATGTGAACCACATAGGGCAGTACTCCAAAATCAAGGTGCGCGATGCCGAGGGTGCGTTCCGCAACAATTCGCAACAGTTGGTCAATCGCGTCGGCGTAAATGCGGGCAAGTATTTCGGGAAATATACGCTCGCGGGCGATGTCTATTACCAGTCGGACATCTACCGCCGTTACCCGTCGCGCAACCAGACGCAGAGCAAAATCAACTTCGAAGACGTGAACTTCAAAGCGCGTTTCGGCGATTCGTTCGTCGATTTGAAGCACCTTAATTTCGACATCTACGGCTCGTTCGACTTCTACAACGACAAGTCGGAGCAGGCGGCGGCGTTGGGTGATAAACCGAAATTTCAGGAAATAGACTTTGCGGCGGGTGCCAAAATCTCGCGCATACTCGGAGGCGGACGCAGCAACTTTATGGCGGGCATTGACTATCGCGGATATTACGGATTGAAAGAGTTGTCGGGCTACAAGAACAATATGCTCTCGGCAACGTTCGTCTATGGCTACAATTCGGGTCGCCTGCTCAACCTCAAAGCGGGGCTGACCTATTGCTACGACCATACCACCTCTGCCGAAAAGCGTAATCGCAACTATGTGTTGCCGTACCTCTATGTCGGTCTGAATGTGAACAACAGCGGTGTGTTCGTGCCTTATATCGAGTTGGACGGCAAGGTGCATAACAACAGCTACTACTCGCTCGTGCGACGCAACCCTTATGT
>JBNMLI010000276.1:0-1716 GCA_050874765.1 Alistipes sp. | reverse complement strand
CGGCATAGCATCGTCCGATGCCCGTAGATGCGCCCGTAACGAGTGCCGTGCGCGAACCTTTTGCCACCTCTCCGCGTCGTGCCATAGCCCTACTTGATTTTGCGGAGTTCCTTCCACAACTTCTCCGGAATTTCGCCCGAGCAGTTGTGGCAACACTGCATATCGACCGAATACATACGCGCAATGCAGTAGTCGCGATGGTCGCAACCCGAGCGCGTAGTGATGTCGCCCGCCTTCAATTTATTGACGAATGCAGGGTCGTTTACCAACGCACGAGCCATCTGCACGAGGTCGAAACCTGCGTCGAGTACCTTCTCGATACCCTCGCGCGACACCAAACCGCCGACATAGACAAGCGGACCTTTCAGCGCGGCGCGGAACTTCTTGGCATTCTCCAAGAAGAAGCACTCCTCGAAATCGTACTGCTTAATCATCATATTACCGAACAGGTTTACGACGATTTTCTGCGGCAACGACGG
This sequence comes from Alistipes sp., assembly GCA_050874765.1. Classification (GTDB taxonomy): domain Bacteria; phylum Bacteroidota; class Bacteroidia; order Bacteroidales; family Rikenellaceae; genus Alistipes. The sequence goes on along the minus strand of JBNMLI010000276.1, from coordinate 1,237 downwards.
CCACCACGGCATATAGTAACTCATCGTTTTGGTCGGTATGCGACCGCGCATCACTGCCATAGGTGCTTTCGATACGAAGCCCGAGGTGAGGACAATGCCATCGACGTTGAACTTCTCTATCTCCTTGGCAATCTCGATGGATTCGGGAATCTCGATACCGCCCTTGAAACTATCCTCCATATTGTGCTTGACCAGCACCGCCATACCGCACTTCTCGGCAGCCTCGCGCACCTCATTGAGGCACATCTTCATAAAGCGCATACGGTTTTCGAGCGAACCACCGAACTCGTCGTGGCGATGGTTGGTATATGGCGAAAGGAATTGCGAAATCAGGTAGCCATGACCCGCGTGAACCTCCACGCTGTCGAAGCCCGCCTCGTGAGCCGTCAGCACAGCCTTGCCGAAGTCCTTGGCAAACTGCGTGCATTCGCTGCGACGCATACCGCGCACAAAGGTCGGCGAGTAGAGGTTGAAGCCAGTTGATGCACCGACAGGGAAACAACCCGCCGTAAACCAGTGCGTCATATTGCCGCAGTGGCCAATCTGCACGCCCGCAGCCGCGCCCTCGTTGTGGATTGCATCGGTGATGTCTTTGAGTGCCGGCACAATCTCGTCGCGCAGCCACAACTGCGAGTTGAACGAGATGCCGCTCTTGTTGATTGATGCGTATGCCAGCGTGGTCATACCGATGCCGCCGCGAGCAACGCTGACGTGGTAATCTTTCAGTTTCTGCGTAGGACCGAAATCCTTGCCCATCGACTCGAATGCCGCCGAGCGAATGGTGCGGTTGCGCAGGGTTACCTTGCCAAGTTTATAAGGCGTAAAGAGTTTCGATTGTTCGAGGTTCTTCTTATCTTCCATAAAGTGTAGGATTAGTAGATAAACGGTATTATTTTTTTGCGGTGCAACGATGTAAATTCATCGCCGAACTCCTTTTCGTAACGTTTGTAGAGCGATGCGGCACGCGGTGCGAGGTTGGCAAATGTCCACCATGCAAATACCACTCCCGACCACGACCACGACGCTATGGCAAAGCCGACCCACTCGGTAAACTCGCCGAAGTAGTTGGCAGACGAAACATAGCGGAACATACCGCCGCGCGGAATGTAGTGCTTGGTGTCGCCCGGCTTGCGCAAGTTGCGTATGATGCTGTCCGATTGCAGGTTAATGAAGAATCCAGCAAGGAAAATCGCAGTACCGATATAGATATACGGCTTCGAGAACCAATCATCGTAGT
>JBNMLI010000275.1:0-1724 GCA_050874765.1 Alistipes sp. | reverse complement strand
TTATCGTACAACAACGGCGAATACTCCCTGTCAGCCATTTTGCTCACATAGTAGAGCGTCGGGAGCGTATCGCGCCCCTCCTCATAGTGAACCATCATCGCATATAGCATCGTGTTTATGACGTTCGACAAACGCTCCTTGGTTTTGCCGAAGAAGAGTTGCTCCAATCCTTCAAATGTCAGATGCTCCGTACCGGTCTTGTAATCGACTATGCGCACCATGCCGTTGTCGAGCGAGTCGATACGGTCGGAAATTCCGCCGAAACGCACATGCAAAGGCTTGACATCGACGCTGAATGCAAAATCGTGCGCAATCGTCTTTTCGGTCTCCTTCACTGCGAAATCGTTGTGTTCCATATCGTAGCGGGCAACATTGTCGCGCAGGTAGCGGATAACGATGTCGCGGATAATCATCAAATCGCCGTTCAAGTCGGGCAGGCGACCCTCGGTGCGACCGAAATACTTCTCGCGAATAGCCGCTTCGACCGACCGCTCGACCGCACCCTCCTCGATAAGGCGGGCGATATGTTCGGCAGGGTGAGCCTCGTTCAGCACATTGCCGTAGAATAGTTCGGCAGCCTTATGGAAGATGTTGCCGAAGGTGGCGGCATCGACCTCGTCCGAGAGTTCGTCGTCTGTACGGATTTTGGCTATTTTGGAGAAATAGAATTTGAGCGGACACTGCACATACCGCGAAAACGCCGTCGGCGAGAGTTCGGCACGCCCGTCGGTAAATGCCATAAGCGCGTCGGCTATTTTTGCATCTTTTGCGATGGTAATCGGCGCACACTCCGACAGATTGACATCTGCACCCACCTCGGTGCGTTCGATGCGGAAATCGGTTTCGTACTCCAACTGCCGTATGTATCGGCTCGGCTCGCCCGAGCCGTTTTCGTCCGCCTTGGTGCAATAGAACATATATACATTCTCGGCTCGCTGAATCAGTCGATAGAAATAGTAGGCATAGACACCCTCGTGGTGTTCGGGCGTAGGCAGACCGTAGGCAAAGCGCAGTCCGTAGGGGATAAACGACGAATCGGCACTGCGCACACCCGGGAAATTGGTGTCGGTCATCGACAGTATGAGCACATTGCGGAAATCGAGGTTGCGCGTTTCGAGTATGCCCATAACCTGCACACCCTCCAACGGCTCGCCCTCGAACGGTATGCTGACGCCCTGCAAATGACGGCGCAGCAGTGTGCGACACACCTCGACCGAGATATCCATACCGCACGCGAGCAACATATTCTGCAACTGCCTGATATTCTTTGCCGTCGTCGCGAGGTATTCGGTACGGAATCGCACTTCGTCGCCACAATAGGGAATCTCCGCCACAGCATCAATCACATCGCACAGATATTCGGTCAGACTCTGCCACGAGTCGGTCTTGCGGAAAATCTTTGCAAGCAGAGGCAGGTCGGCGAACTTCGACTGCGGTACGGAAATCAGACGATTATCGACTATATCCTTGCGTATGGCGGCAATCCGCGCCGAGTTGATATCGGCTATATAAGGGTGCATCAGCAATCCTGCGACATCGACATGGTAAAACGCCGTTTCGCCGTCGCTGTCGGTACGGACGTGGCTTTGCAGTTCTATCAGACGCTCGACGAACGAGTATGCGGGCGTATTGCGCAACGGGTAACCCATCGTAACGTTCACACCGCCGAACTCGTCGGGTATGGCGTAGAGCAACGGCATAAGCAGATTCTCGTCGGTCAGCAC
>JBNMLI010000274.1:0-1729 GCA_050874765.1 Alistipes sp. | reverse complement strand
CAGGTGCGATTCTCTACTATCTCGAATTTACCGAGCACAAGAACCTTGCCCACATCTCTTCCATCGCCCGTTTGGACGCAGGCGACCATGTGTGGATTGACAAATTTACCATTCGCAACCTCGAACTCTTCTCGTCGAACGGCTCGGACAGCAGTTCGTTTGCCCGCGTAATCGACCGCACGCTCACGCCGATGGGTGGTCGATTGCTCAAACGCTGGATTGCTATGCCGATTCTCGACATCGCCAAAATCACGCGTCGACAGGACGTGGTCGAGGCGTTCGTAAAGGACGGACAACTTGCCGATGCCGTTGCCGAGCAAATTGCGTGCATAGGCGACTTGGAGCGTATTGCCTCGCGCGTAGCATCGCTGAAAGTTCTGCCGCGCGAATTCATACAACTCAAAAATTCGTTGCAGGCTCTCGAAACGCTCAAAGCGGTACTCGACTCCTCCGATGTGGAGGTGTTGCACTCGCTGTCGGCGAATATAGAGCCGCTCGCACAGGTGCGCAAGCGGTTGGAACACGACATATACCCAGACCCGTCGAACAATCAGATTCAGAAGGGCGGTGTGATTGCCGACGGCGTCAGTCCCGAACTCGACGACCTGCGCCGCATAGCCCTGCACGGCAAAGATGTGCTGGCCCAAATTCTGCAACGCGAGAGCGAGGCTACGGGTATTCCGTCGCTGAAAATCAGTTACAACAACGTATTCGGCTACTATATAGAGGTGCGCAACACCCACAAGGACAAAGTCCCTGAGTCGTGGATTCGCAAGCAGACGCTCGCCAATGCCGAGCGTTACATTACCGAGGAGTTGAAGGAGTATGAGGAGAAGATACTCGGTGCCGAGGAGCGAATGCAGGTGCTCGAACAACAGCTCTACAACGAGATAATCGATTTCGTGATGCAGTTCCTCAAAGAGTTGCAACGCAATGCCCACGCGGTGGCGCATATCGACTGTTTGCACTCGTTCGCAGTGATGGCAAAGCAGCACAACTATGTCCGCCCGAGCCTCGACGAGAGCAATCGCATCGAACTCAAAGATGCCCGCCACCCAGTCATCGAAACGATGATGAAGGTGGGCGAGGAGTATATCCCGAACGATGTGTCGCTCGACGATAAGGAGCAGCAAATCATAATGATAACGGGTCCTAATATGTCTGGTAAGTCGGCTCTGTTGCGTCAGACGGCACTCATCGTCCTGATGGCGCAGATGGGCTCGTTCGTGCCTGCGGGCAAGGCGCATATCGGCATAGTCGATAAAATTTTTACGCGCGTAGGTGCGTCCGACAACATCTCGCAGGGCGAATCGACCTTTATGGTCGAGATGCTCGAATCGGCGAGTATCCTGAACAACATCTCGCCGCGCAGCCTTGTTCTGCTCGACGAAATCGGGCGCGGAACAAGCACCTACGACGGTATCTCCATAGCGTGGGCTATGGTCGAATATCTGCACAACCACCCGACGGCCCACCCGCGCACGCTCTTTGCCACTCACTATCACGAACTCAACGAGATGGAGCAGATGTGTCCGCGCGTAAAGAACTACCACGTTTCCGTGAAGGAGGTCGATAATACGATTGTCTTCCTGCGCAAGTTGGTGCGTGGCGGTACGGAGCACTCGTTCGGTATCCACGTTGCGTGTATGGCGGGTATGCCTGCTTCGATTGTGGCACGGGCAACCGACATTCTGCACAGCCTCGAACAGATCTATGGTAACAACGAGAT
>JBNMLI010000273.1:0-1759 GCA_050874765.1 Alistipes sp. | reverse complement strand
CCGCGGCACTGTCGCTCGTAGCCTGCTCGAAGGGCGACGACAATGGTGGCAACACCGAGCCGAACGACTACACCATCGTAGCCTCCGCGAAACTCTCCGTTGCTGCCGAGGCAGCCGATGGCGGGCAAAGCATAACGGCGGAGGTCGCCTACAACCTCAAAAAGGGCAACACCATTGTCGCCGAGCCAATTAAGGCAACAAGCAGCGATGCGTGGGTGAAAGTTACGGAGGTCAATACCGCCGCCGTGGTACTCGCCATCGAGCCTAACCCCGACGAGAAGGAGCGCATTGCGACGCTGACGCTCTCGAAAGAGGGTGCGACATCGGTCTATGTGCGCATAATTCAGGCGAAACACGTCATCGTCAAGGAGTTGTTCGACATCACCGTTGCCGACATCACCTCCGACTCGGCAACCGTTTCGGCACTGCCAAAAGAGGCAAGTTCCGACACCTACTATTTCGACATCATTCCGCAAAGCACCTACGCACACTACGGGCGCGAGCAGTTCATTGCCGAGTATGTCGCAAGTCTGAAACAGATGATTGAGTCGAACCAGAGCATCGGTGTGCAGGTTACGTTGGCAGATGTGCTGTCGCGATACCCTTCGACGCGCACGACCAAGTCGGCAAGTGCGCTCGATGACGACACCGACTACTACGCCTTTGCGTTCGACCTCGATGTGAATGCGAAGTACAGCGGCGACATCACGCTGACGGAGTTCCGCACGCCAAAGGCTGCGCCGTCGTCAAACGTAATCACCATCAACATTACGCAGACGGGCATAGTCGTTACCACGACCAACTCCGACCCATACGTCTTCCACATCATCGACAAGGCGACGTGGAACTTGGCTGCCGATGCGCAGGAGGCGGCTCGCGGATTCGTGTCGGCGCACAAGCAATATGTACTCGACCCGCTCACCAACTACATCGAGAGCGGCAACGTAACCTACACCTCGCTCGACAAGTTCGACATCACCGAAGGTGGCACCTATGTGGCATACGCCTTCGGCTACAACAAGGGCATAACCACCGATGTAACATTCGTCGAGTTCGTGATTGAGTAAATGAAAATATCATCGCACCGCTTGGTGCATACAAACAAAACACCGTGATACTCTGCGTATCACGGTGTTTTTATGTCTATGTCCTGCCCGCCCCTACGAAAGTGCTATCAGCACCAGAATCTGTGCCGAGAATATGCGCAGGAACATCGTCAGCGGATAGACCGTAGCATACGACACCGATGCACGGTCGTCGGTTGCCACTGTATTGGCGTATGCCAATGCCGGTGGGTCGGTCATACCGCCCGAGAGCAGGCCCATAATCGAGAAGTAGTCGATGTGCATAAGTTTGCGGGCGATAAATCCGACGATGAGCAACGGCACTACCGTAATGATGAAGCCGTAGAGAATCCACCAATAACCGCCACCCGCGATGGCATCGATAAAGCCCTCACCCGCGCTCAAACCGACCGCTGCAAGGAAGAGCGAGATACCGATTTCGCGAATCATCATATTGGCACTGTTGGTTGTAAAGGTAACGAGTTTATAGCGCGGACCATAACGTGCCATCAGGATTGCGACAATCAGCGGACCGCCTGCCAAACCGAGTTTGACGGGCTGCGGAACACCCGGGAACATAATCGGAATCGAGCCGAGCAACACGCCGAGGAACATACCGACGAATATCGGCAACAGGTTCGGGTGGTCGAGTCGCTTCATCGAGTTACCCAAGATGGCAGCCACTTGGTCGAGGT
>JBNMLI010000272.1:0-1770 GCA_050874765.1 Alistipes sp. | reverse complement strand
CCTACGACGTGGGTGTCGATTTCGACCTCCTTCGCAGCCGCCTGTCGGGTTCGTTCGACTACTACTGGCGTTTCACCAACGACCTGCTCGTAACGGGTCCGGACTATCCTCAACTGCTCGGCGACGAGTCGCCGAAGGGCAACTACGGTTCGTTGAAGACTCGCGGTTGGGAGGCTACCCTCGCATGGCGCGATTCGTTCAAGGCGGGTGGCAAGGATTTCAATTACAGCATTCGCGTAAGTGTTTGGGACAGCCGCACATGGGTTAAGGATTTCTACAACGCCAACGGCGACATCTACAACTACTACAAGGGTAAGGAACTCGGCGAAATCTGGGGCTTCCGCACCAAGGGCTACTTCCTCGACAACGAAGAAGCTGCCGCTTGGGTACAGGATACATTCCACAAGAATGGTTCCAACTTCAAAGCATTTGCGGGCGACCTTCGCTTCCTCGACCTCAACAACGACGAGAAGATTGGCTACGGTAAGGCTACTTTGAGCGACCACGGCGACTTGGAGCGCATCGGTAACACCACCCCGCGCTACAACTACGGTATCAACCTCGCCGCTTCGTGGAACGGCATCGGTTTGAGCGTCTTCATTCAGGGTGTCGGCAAGCGCGACTGGTATCCGAGTGCCGATTCGGGTCTGTTCTGGGGTATGTACAACCGTCCTTACGGCGAGTTGCCTAAACTCCACACCACCGATGCAGTCCGTATGGATTACAGCACCGAGAACTGGAAGGTTACCAATCCGGGTGCATACTTCACCCGTCAGGTCGGCTACTCGGCAAACCGTAACGTAGGTCCGCTCACTTACGAGAACGACTACTATTTGCAGGACGCTTCGTATGTTCGTATCAAGAACATCACCGTGGACTACACATTCCCACAGAAGCTTACCCGCAAGGCTCACATCGAGCGTCTGCGCATCTATCTCTCGATGGAGAACCTCTTCACTCACTCGCCAATGTTCAAGCACACCAAGTTGTTCGACCCGGAGGTTATCGACTACGGCGATACCGACTTCCGCGGCGACAGCTACAAGACCGGTCTTTCGGGTAACGGTCAGGGTTACAGCTACCCTATGCTTAAAACCTTTACGTTCGGTCTGAACATCACTTTCTAAAACGGAGGAAACAATTATGAAAAATACAATGAAATATATAAAAGCCGTATTGGTGGCAGCGGTAGCCTTCTCGGGCGTATCGTGCGAGAAGTTCCTCTCCGCCGACCCTATCGACAAAGTCGAGGCAAGCAAGTTCTTCAAGTCGGAGAATGAGTTGATGCTCTACGCCAACGGACTTATAAACGGTTATATGCCCGATGCTGTCGAGGTAGGTCTGGACGGCGACCGCTATTGCGATTTCGTCTGCACCAAGACTTCGGAGGACTACAATCGTCCGGGCGTTTGGGGTTCCAACAAGCAGGGCGGCTGGGACATCAGCAGCTGGCGAGGCATTCGTCGCGCCAACATTCTGCTCGACAAACTTCCTAACAGCCGCGCCAACGTCAGCGAAGCCGTTTACAACCACTACGAGGGTGTAGGTCGCTTCTGGCGCGCCTATCTCTATTTCGCCAAGATGCGTACCTTCGGCGATGTGCCTTGGACCGACCACACGCTGTCAATCTCCGAGGAGGCAATTCTCAAAGCCCCTCGCACCGACCGCGAAGAGCTGTTCCACCACATGCTCGAAGACCTCAACTTCGCATGCGAAAACCTGCAATACAAGGGCTACGAACATGTCATCAACAAGTATGTGGCTCTGGCT
>JBNMLI010000271.1:0-1779 GCA_050874765.1 Alistipes sp. | reverse complement strand
GGAAATAGGAGTACGATATGTCGTAACCCGCTATGGCGAGGTAGGCGATTGCCGACTCCATCAGCCCGACATTATACTCGATGGTCTTTTCGTCGCCACCCCAAGCATCGTAGTCGCTCTTCGGCACGAAATCGTAGAAATACAACGCCTCCTTGTCGTGCGCCGCGATGGTCAGCACCGCACTCATATCGGTAACATCGCCGACCGTCAGCTCCAAAGCCGACGGCTTGACGGTTTGAGCCTCTATGCTGAAAATCTCGCTCCGCGCCGCACCCTTTGCATCGTTGGCATAGGCACAAACGATGTATTCGGCATTCTCTTCGAGGTCGGCTATTACGACGCTCTGCTCGCCGACTTTCTGAATCTCTGCCACACACTCGGCGATTTTCTTCTGCGACAAACGCGCTTCGAGCGTGAGCTTTTCGAGAATCTTTGCCTCGGTTGCCTCACCCGCATCTTTGGCGAGAGCCACTACGATGTATGGCGTCGATGTATTGTTGGGCTTGCACGCCACCTCCAACGACTGCGCGTCCGACTGCGTCAGAGTCAGCTCCACCGCAAAGTCCTTCGCGTCGTCGTCGCCCTTGTCATCTTTCGATGATGTGCTCTCTTTCGTACATGCCGTCATCGCACACACCGCCGCAAGCGGAATGAGCGCGAGCAACAAATGTTTGATTGATTTCATAATCTGTTCCTTAATTGTGCCGATGGGCGCAGCCCGATTCCGCAGATTCGGAGTGCGCCCGTTGGCTGTTGTATCCTATAAATTAAAACTTGTGTACCGCACGCGTGAGGTTTTCTCCTTCGGGACTCGTCTTGTAATCGCCATACGAGTGCATAAAGCCCGTACCGCCGTAGAAGCAGATAACCTCGTAGTTCGGCTCGTCCTCACCCTCGGTCGAAGACCAATACCAATCCATGCTGCTATCCGTGATTTCTGTTCCGCCGTTGCTCTTGATAATCGGGTTGAGCGTTGCGGCTTGGGTAACGAATGCTATACCCTCGCTTATGGCGGGCAGATACCAACCATCGCCCAAATCGGTGCACCATTTTGCGGCAGGGTGATACTCTATGCCGACCTGCTTGATTTTGTCGGTATTGAATTCGCCGTCGTCCTCGCTCGATGCAGCGCAGTTGAACGTCGTATCGGCCTGCGCCCAAAGCAATCCCAACTTCTCGGTGAACGAAACCGCCTTACCCGTTGTGCCGCTCTCATCGACATAGAAGACAATGCCCTTCTCGGTGCCGAAGTCTATTACATCGCCAATCTTGTAGCTCTTCTTTATGGTAACCGTGCACTCGGCAAATGCGCCGCCTTCGATTGTTGCCTTGATGGTTGCTTCGCCCTCGGCAACACCCGTAACGACACCTTTGTCATCGACAGTGGCTTTCGCCTCGGCAGACGAAGTCCACTCGATTGCGGCATCGGACGGAGCCACAACGGCGGTAAGGGTTAATTGGTAACCCACGCCGACCTCGGCTATCTTCTCGACCAGCGCGATTGACGGTTTCTTTACGATAACCTTGCACTCGGCAAACTCTCCGCCGGCAACCGCAGCCGTGATTGTTGCCTCACCTGCCGCCAAACCGCTGACAACGCCATTCTCGACCGTTGCAATAGCAGCGTCGGACGTATGCCACTCTACAACCGTTTCGGCAGGCGTTACCGTTGCGACGAGTTCGATGGTTCTGCCTATATACAAATCGGTCTCCGCCTTATCGAGTTCTACGGTAGGTTTCTCGACAACCTCCACATCGCAACTATCTTTCAACAAAGTG
>JBNMLI010000270.1:0-1835 GCA_050874765.1 Alistipes sp. | reverse complement strand
ACTCCCGATGTGGAGCAGTAGCGCACCTCGCTGCCGAACGCCGTGGCAAGTCGTGCCACTTCGCGTCCGATGTTGCCGAGCCCGACGATGCCCCAATGTTTGCCGCGAATCTGCGCGGTGGGGCGGTCGAAACAGAACATACGCCCTGCCGAGTAACGCCCGCTGTGGAAATAGTCGTCGTAATAGACCGCTTCGCGCAACAGCGCGAGTGCCGAGGCGATGGTTGTTTCGGCAACCGAGTAGGTCGAGTAGCCGACGGCGTTGCGCACCTCGATGCCGAGTGCGGCGGCAGCCTCCAAATCGACATTGTTCATACCCGTCGCGGCGATGCAGACAAGACGCAGGTGGGGTAGTTGCTTCAATATGGGTTTGTCGAGTACAACCTTGTTCGTAATGACAATTTCGGCTTCGCGACACCGCTCGACGACCTGCTCCGCCGTGGTGAAGTCGTAAGCCGTGTAGTTGCCCAATCGGCTGATTGCAGATGTGTCGCGTCCGCAAACGGTGTATGCGTCCAGAAAAACTATATTCGGTGTCATATCGCTATATCTCTATTTTGCATATATCTCTGATTACGACCGATGCGCACCCGATGCCGAACATCGCGGGCAGGTAGGAGATGGTGCCGACCATCGACTTTTTGTTGCGCTCCTCGCACTCGACCATCGCCCCTTCGCGCGGCGGCTCGGCAGAGAATACCGCCTTGAAGCCGTGGCGTATGCCGATTTTGTGCAGCCGCTTGCGCAACATGTGCGCCAGCGGGCAGTGGTGTGTCTTGGAGATGTCGGCAATCTCCAACCGCGTCGGGTCGAGTTTCGCCCCCGCACCCATCGAACTTACTACGGGGTAGCCGCGGTCGATGCAACCCTTGATGAGGGCGAGTTTGGGCGATAGTGTGTCGATGGCATCGACCACATAGTCGTACCGCTCGGCGTCGAGCAGTGTGTCGGTCATCTCGTCTTTTATATAGGCGTTCACCGTGTGCAACTCCAACTCGGGGTTGATATCGCGCAACCGCTCGGCAAGCAACGCCACCTTGTCGCGCCCGATGGTCGAGTGCAGTGCAATGAGTTGGCGGTTGATGTTGCTCTCCGACACGGTGTCGGAGTCGGCAATGGTCATACGCCCGACACCCACGCGGGCAATCATCTCGGCGGCATACGCTCCCACGCCACCAACGCCTGCCACCAGCACGTTCGCTTCGCGTAAGCGGCGGAGATTCTCTTCGCCCAATAGCAATTCGCTTCGTTCCAGCCAGTTATTCATTATATTCGTTGTTGAAAATAGTTTCGTAATTTTGTTGTACGACGCGCTCCAACTGCTCCGTGCCGATGCCCAGAATCGTCGCCACACGACGGTTAATCTCCTCAATCGGCACGAGGCTCTCGTCGGTTTCGGTAAAGAGCCGTTCGAGCGGCATTTGGCGCAGAGCCTCGATGGTCTTGGGCGAGGCGAATGTGCGCTCGCCGAAGGAGAGATAACAGCCTGCCTCCACCGCTCTGCGCATCTGCTCCGCAGAGCCGATGAAACCGTGAAAAATCACAGCTCGCAACCGATAGCGGGCTATTGTCCGCATCACCGGCTCGAATGCCCTCACGCAGTGGAGAACCACAGGCAGGTGTGCCTGCTCGGCAATGCGCAGTTGCGCCTCGAAGAGCCGTTGTTGCTCATCGTGCCCGACCGTGCAGGCATAGTCCAGCCCGATTTCGCCGACCGCATCGACACTCTGCACCATAGCCGCCAAATCCTCCGCCGAGAAGCCCTCCTCCGCCTTGTAGGGGTGAATGCCAGCGGTGGTGATTGTTGTCTCGTCGGGACGCGGACGGTGAGTATGT
>JBNMLI010000269.1:0-1837 GCA_050874765.1 Alistipes sp. | reverse complement strand
TTGTGGGGCTACTGCGACGAGAGCGGAGCGTTCGCGATTCCGCCCGTGTATGATTGCGGATTCGAGTTCGGCGACGAGCGTGCAGCCGTACTGACAGGAGGGCGTTGGCACTTTATCGACACGGCGGGGCGCGTGGCAATCGACTGCTCCGACTGCGATGCCGTGAAGCCGTTCCGCGCGGGTGTGGCGGAGAAAATCGTCGGCGGACGGCGCGTCAAAATCGACAAAAACGGGAAAGAGATAGGATAAATTCGCCCCAAAAGCGTATATTTGCAACAATATGGAAGAATTCAGAAATTTAACCCCCGCCGAAATAGGCGCGGTCGAGGCTCTCGGCAATCGTGCCGATGATTGGTCGCGCGTAATGGTCGCACCCGACTTCGAGCCGCGACAACTGCACAACGTTCGCTTCGATGGCGATGTGCACATAGGCAGTCGCACGGTAATCGAGAACGCGCGCGTAGCCAATTACGAAATCGGAGCCGACTGCACGGTGCGCGACACCGTGGCTTTGGAGTGTCGCCACCGCTCGACATTCGGCAACGGCACCGAGGTCGAGGCGGTAAACGAATGCGGCGGACGCACGGTGCGCATCTTCGAGCAGATGAGTGCGCAATATGCCTACATAGTGGCTATGTACCGCCACCGCACGGCGACCATCGAGCGTCTGAACGGCTTTGCCGCCGACTATGCCGAGCAGAGGGCATCGGCTATGGGGCGCGTGGGCGACGGCTGCAAAATCGAGGGTGCGAAGTTCGTTCGCGAAATGCGCATCGGCAACAACGCGACCATCGAGGGCGTATCGCTTCTGGAAAACGGCACATTGCTCGACGGAGCATACGCGGGCGTAGATGTCAAGGCTCGCGACTTTATCGCCGCCGAGGATTCGACGCTCGACACGGGCGCGACCTGCCACCGCTGTTTTGTCGGCGAGCGAGCGATTGTCGCCAACGGCTTCACTGCCGAGAATTCGCTCTTCTTTGCGGGGTCGCACTGCGAGAACGGCGAGGCGGTAGCCATCTTCGCGGGTCCGTTCACCGTGTCGCATCACAAATCGTCGCTGCTCATCTCGGGGCTGTTCTCGTTCTTCAATGCCGGTAGCGGAACCAACCAGAGCAACCACCTCTTCAAGGGCGGTGCGGTGCATCAGGCAGTGCATCTGCGCGGCTGCAAATTCGCAAGCAACGCCTACGTTATGGCTCCCGCAATCGAAGGGGCTTATACTATGATTATGGGTCGCCACTACAAGCATCACGACACCTCGGCGATGCCATTCTCCTATCTGATTGAGAGCGACGGCGCGTCGCTGTTGATGCCCGCGCTCAACCTGCGCAGTTACGGCACGGCACGCGACATCGAGAAGTGGCGCAAGCGCGACAAGCGCACCGTACGACGCGACAACATCGACTTTGCGGAGTACAATCCCTACATCGCCGAGCGTGTTATGGGAGCGACAGCGATTCTCAAAGGCTTGCACTCGGCACACCCCGACGACAGCGTCTATCACTACAACAACACCACGATTCGCCGTTCGGCACTGCTCCACGGCATAAAACTATACGAAAAGTATATCGACTGCGCCTTGGCGGATATGCTCGCGCGAGGAGCGGTGGCTTCCGAAGCGGAGGATTGCGGCAGTTGGGCTGATATTGCGGGGCAATACGTCGCCAAGCAATACCTCAACAACCTGCTCGACCAAATAGACTGCGGCACGTTACACCCGAGCGAATTGGATAAGGCGTTGCGCGACTACGACAGCGACTACGACAACCACGTCCACTCTTGGGCTTGGGGCGCATTTGCCGAGCGCATAGGACATATGCCTACGGCAGAGGAT
>JBNMLI010000268.1:0-1838 GCA_050874765.1 Alistipes sp. | reverse complement strand
TGGAGGCATAGAGCGTAAACTGGCTGACAACCAGCACATCGCCACCCGCTTGGGTGATGTCGATGTTCATCACGCCGTTTTCGTCGTCGAATATGCGCAGCCGCGCGATTTTGCCGCAGAGCCAATCGATATCCTCCTGCGTGTCGGCAGCCTCGATGCCGAGCAGAATCATCATTCCGCGACCGATGTGCCCGACGCTCTTGCCGTCGATGCGCACCTCGCACTCCGTAACTCGCTGAATAACTATTCGCATACGCTCTGCTCGAAGAATTGCCAAAGGTTGTCGTCCTGCGGAACGGGCGCGACGATGCGCACAGGTTCCTTGCGGACGGGGTGGAGGAACTCCATTGCCCGCGAGTGCAACGATATGCCGCCGCCCTTGTTCGACCGCTTGGCACCGTATTTCAAATCGCCCTTTATCGGGCAACCGATTTTGGCGAGTTGGGCGCGGATTTGGTGGTGTCGCCCCGTGAGCAGTTCGACCTCGACAAGCGTGTAGCGGTCGCTCGCCGCCAGCACCTTATAGCGCAGGCGCGCCTGCTTTGCCTCGGGCTTCGGGGTGTCGTAAATGTAGGAGCGGTTGCTTTTGCCGTCGCGCAGTATGTAGTGCGTCAGGCAGCCCTCCTCCTCCGCAGGGCGCGATTCGACAATAGCCCAGTAGGTCTTGCGGATTGCACCCTCGCGCAACATCTCGTTGAGTCGCACGAGCGATTTCGAGGTCTTGGCGAACAGCACCGCACCGCTTACGGGGCGGTCGATGCGGTGGACAACGCCCAAAAAGACATTGCCCGCCTTGCTGTCGCGCACGCGAATGAACTCCTTGATTTCGTTTTCGAGAGCGGAGTTGCCCTCGGGGTCGGGTTGTACGAGGTCGCCGCAGTGCTTGTTCACCGCCAGAAGGTGGTTGTCCTCGTAGATGATATCCTCTGCAACGAACATATTACAAGCGGAATGTGAACGGCAGCAGAGCCTCGGCTCTATCGACCACCGATGCCGAGCCGCCTCCGCTCATGATGATGCGGATAGGCGAGCCTTGGCGGCGTTGAACATCTAAAATCACCTGACGGCACGCACCGCACGGATAGCACTCGCGCTCCGACGGGTCGGAGGCTATGGCGAGCGTCTCTATTATGTCGTCGGGGTAGTTCGCCTCGGCGTAGTAGAGCAACGACCGCTCGGCGCAGATACCTGACGGAAATACTTCGCTCTCGCTGTTGGCTCCGTGCAGAATCCTGCCGCTGCGCAGGCGTGCTGCGGCTCCGACGCTGAATTTCGAGTAGCCCGCGTATGCCTTTTTCACCGCCTGCTCCGCCTCGGCAACAAGCGCGCGGTCGTCCGCCGCGAGGTCGTCGAGAGTGTCGGCGTGGAAGTATTCGATTTCGAGTTTGGTTTTCATAATCGACAACTTTTATACTATTTCCCACAAATATAGATAATTGTAACGAAAAACGCAAAAACCGCGCAAAAACGTATGCTTTCAGCCCCGATTTTTGTATCTTTATGCCCGTTATGTATGCTTGGGGAGATGACAGACGCTACAATTCGTATGCAGCCTACTTCCGACGGCTCATTGGCGGTCGGGTGCAGAAGGTTGCCATAAATGCGGGTTTCACCTGCCCCAATCGCGACGGTACGCTCTCGGTCGGCGGTTGCACGTTTTGCAACAATGCCGCCTTCACGCCCTCGTACTGCCGACCGCAAAAGAGCATCACGCAACAAATCGAAGAGGGCATAGAGTTCCATCGTCGCCGTTACCGCAATGCGGAGCGGTTTCTGGCATATTTTCAATCATTCTCCAACACCTACGCTCCGCTCGACCGCCTGCGCGAGGTCTATGG
>JBNMLI010000267.1:0-1860 GCA_050874765.1 Alistipes sp. | reverse complement strand
GCGAAACGCTCAACGAGGGCGCAGCATGTGCCGACCGCATTATGGAGTATCTTAAATCGAAGGCGTAGGGCGTATGGCAACAATCAATTTCGGCTACGGCATAAACAAGCCCCGCCTTATCGACATCGACCGCAACAACCTGCGCAAGAGCGACGAAATCCTGCTCGAAATGCCCGAGTTGCAGACCTGCATAGGTTGCGGAACGTGTACGGCAAGTTGCACGGCGGGCAACCTCACCAATTTCAATTTCCGCAAGGTGCATACGCTGATTCGCCGAGGCGAGTACGCGGGAGCCTACGAGGAGATGAACAAGTGTATGCTCTGCGGCAAGTGCCGTCTGCTCTGCCCGCGCGGCATCAACACGCGCGGAGTGGTGATGCTTATTAAACGTAAACTGGGAGATTTTTAGCGATGACATTCTTTGCTCCGTTCACACTGCCGTTTATTATCGGCGCAGGGGTGATGTTCATCACCCTGTTGTGGAAATATATCGCGTGGTTTGTCGCACTGCCGCGCGAGGATAAACTGCGCGTGTGGCACGGTCTGCCAACCATGGCTACACTGCGCTCCGTGTTGGACGTGGTGCGCGACGCGCTGTTGCACGTCAGCATCTTCCGCGTCAATCCCCTGCTGGGGTATATGCACGCGAGCCTTGCATTCGGCTGGTTCCTGCTGATTGCCGTCGGCTGGGCTGAAACCGTCGCCTATATGGGCTTCACCTATGTTCCGTTGCAGGGGCACGTCTTCTTCAAGTACTTTGCTGCGGGACACATAGCGCACCACATCGCAGTGTTCGACTTTCTGATGGACTTTCTGTTGCTCGTCGTGTTGTCGGGCGTGGCACTCGCTTGGTTCAAGCGTATGCGTTCGCGTGCGCTCGGTATGCACCGCACGACGCGCCACACCGTGGGCGACAGGGTGGCACTCTCGTTCCTTTGGTTCATATTCCCGTTGCGACTGCTTGCCGAGAGCGTTACGGCGGGCATCTACGGCGGTGGCGGGTTCCTAACGGGGACAATCGGTAACGGACTGGCGAGCCTGCTTGGCACGAACGCCTTGCGCGCCATCTGTGAGCCTTCGTGGTGGGCATACTCGTGCGCCCTCGGCGGATTCTTCGTGGCTCTGCCATTCTCGCGCTATATGCACATCTTTACCGAGATTCCGCTCGTTTTCCTGCGCAACTACCGCCTGCGACCGACCGAGAAAGCGTCGTCATACGACAATTTTGAGGTGCAGGCATGCTCGCGTTGCGGTGTCTGCATCGACCCGTGCCAGTTGCAGTCGGAATTGGGCATCGACAACGTGCAGTCGGTCTATTTCCTTCGCGACCGTCGCCACGATATGCTCTCGCTTTCGACCGCCGCGAATTGCCTTATGTGCGGTCGGTGCGAAGCGAAATGCCCTGTCCATCTGAATCTTAACGCGCTGCGACTGAACTCGCGCGACGCGATGCGTAATATCCCCAACGAACAGCGTTACGACTACCTCGCGGGTCAGGACCGCTCCTCGGGCGAGGGGCGTGTGGGCTACTTTGCGGGCTGTATGACCCTGCTCACGCCACGCACACTGACGGCAATGGAGCGCATCTTCACGAGTGCGGGCGAGAGTGTGTGGTGGGCAGACCGCGATGGGGGCGTGTGCTGCGGTCGTCCGCTCAAACTCTCGGGCGAAACCGACTCGGCACGCAAGATGATGGAGTACAACAAAGCCCTCTTCCGTCGCCACGACATCACCACGCTCGTTACCTCCTGCCCGATATGTCTGAAAGTCTTTAAGGAGGATTACGATTTGAAGGGCATCGAGGTGTTGCATCACTCCGAATATATCGCCCGCCTGCTCCGCTCGGGGCGCAGATCGCTT
>JBNMLI010000266.1:0-1868 GCA_050874765.1 Alistipes sp. | reverse complement strand
GCTCTTGGGTGAGCGGTGGTTGCCGACGGTGCCGTACTTCCGTGTGCTGTCGCTGTGCGGGTTGTTCTATCCGCTCGCGATGATTGCCTACAATGTGCTGAAAGTCGGGAGCGACGGCGCGATAATCATCAGGCTCGAAATCGCGAAAAAAGTGATTATGACACTTCTGCTCGCGCTGACTATTCCCCACTCGGCGATGGCTGTGGCGTGGGGATTGGTGGCGATGACGGCAATCGAGGCGGGCGTGAATATCGCTGTTTCGTTGCAATATGCGAAGGTAGGCGCAGTGGCTTTGACGCGGACATTTGCTCCGATTGCGCTACTGACTACTGCAATGTTTGCGGCTGTTGTCGGAGTAAACGGCGTGTTGGCAGATTGGACGCTCGGCGCACGATTTAGCGCGGCTGTCGGCACAGGCGTGGCAATCTATGCCATCGGTGCGGCGGCATTTCGCTTGGAAGCAGTCGGGGAATTACGCGAAATTATCGCGCGGCTGGGGCGTTAGAAGTGGGTGAAGCCGTGCCACGAAGGGTGGAACTCCGCGCCGGAGCGGAACCACGCGATTGAGCCGGCATGGTCGGCGGTAATACGCCCTATCGGGTATATTGAGTAGCCGAATTTCTCTTTGAACCGTGCGCGCAGGTCGGCGACCTCATCTTTCGCGACGGTAAACAGCAATTTATAATCTTCGCCACCGCACAGCGCATTGTCGAGCGTCGTGGCGGTAGGGACTTGTGTGGTTTCGACCTCGGCACCGAGTGCGGAGGCGTTCAAGATATGCACAAGGTCGGAGGCTACGCCGTCCGAAATATCCATCATGGCATGGACGCACGCCTGCTCTCCGAGCCACTCGCCTTCGCGAATCTGCGCCTGCGGATTGCGGTGCGTATGGGCGGCGCGGGTCGTGAGCCGTCCCGCCAAAATATCGTGCAGACCCTCTGCCGACTCGCCAAGCATGTCGCCCACCATAATTATGTCGCCCGCGCGAGCATCGCGACGGCGTTTGATATGGTTGTCGGCGGCGCGACCGATAGCCGTAACGTTCACCACTACCCCACTCTGCGAGCGCGTGGTATCGCCCCCGACCAACGCCACTCCGAACTGCTCCGACACCCCGCGGTAACCGCGCATAAACTCCGCCGCCCACACCTCATCGGCATCGGCAGGCAGTGCAAGCGAGAGCAACGTAGCAACGGGGCGACCGCCCATGGCGGCGACATCGCTCAAATTGACCATAAGCGATTTTGCGCCTATTTCGGCAGGTGAAGCGGCATGGCGCAGGAAATGGACACCCTCATTCAGCATATCTGCCGTAAAGAGCAACGATTCGCCACCGCCAATCGGATAGACGGCGCAGTCGTCGCCTATGCCCTCGAAACCGTTGGAGGGGAGCGCGGCGAAAGCCTTGGCGATGGAGGATATGAAGCCGAATTCGGTCATGGTGCGTTTAGTCCTCGTCGATTATATAGACATGCTCGTTGCGACGCTGCATGTGGTAGTGTTCGCGGGCATATTTTTCGAGGTACTCGTCGTAGCGCAGTTGCTCGATGAGGGTGCTGTCCTCGGCGATACTTTGCAGGTAGCCGTCGCGCTCGACTTCGAGGCGGTGAATGGCGGCGTAGGTGCGGATAATCGACAGCGTGGTACGACCGATGAGAAAGAGCGTGAAGAGTATGACGACGACTGTAATCGCCCGTCCCGCCTTGTTCATCATATTTTTGAATGGCACCTTCATCGCGCTTTTCTCGGAAGGAAACGTAATCCGCTACGGGATTCGCATATATTTATGGCTCTGAATCGAGATGCTCCAACGCGGATTGCGCTTGGCATACTCGACAATCGCAGGCATCATCTGCTCGGCGACGCTC
>JBNMLI010000265.1:0-1882 GCA_050874765.1 Alistipes sp. | reverse complement strand
CTGTTTGAGCGAGCCGTAGCGGGAACCCATTCCTGCTGCAAGCACCAAAAGTGTAGGTTTTACCATAACTGTTTTGTTTTTATTTAATTGATTTTTACATTTCTGCTACCAACGCCCCGCCGCAACAACACTTTTGCGGTAAGGTCTGCAAAATTAGCAATTATTTGCGACAATCGGACAACCAATCCGTTTTTTTAATACACAAGCCGATACTCGCGCCATATTATTTTGCAAATCGCGCGCATTATCGTATTTTTGCAATACTTTTGGTATAAAATCGAATCGTATGGGCTTCAAAAATATCACACGCAAAATCGGCGACTTCTTCCGCACGCGGGTGCCGCTGCTCTGGCGCAAGATGCGCATCAGCATCTCCGACGCGCAGACGCATCGCGAAATCCGCCACATTCACCTCTCGCCCGCAGGTATGGCGGCAAGTACGCTGGCACTGCTGGTGCTGATTTTCGTCATCGTGCTGACGGCAGTTGCCTACACGCCGATACTCGACATGATGCCCGGCTACCGCACCAATGCCACCCGCTCGCGCGAAACGCTCATGCGCAGTCTGATACGCATCGACTCGTTGGAGCGCAAGATGAACGATATGCTCGCCTACAACGAGAGCATAATCCTCGTGGTCGATGGCAAAACGCCCGCCATGCGTACCGTCGAGAACGACACGACACAGACCGACAAGAGCATCGTGCCTCCGTCGCACGCCGACTCGGTCTTCCGCCGTCAGATGGAGCGCAACGAGCAGTTGGCGGCACAAAGCAAGAAGCGCGAGGCGACCAACATCAACGCCGTACCGCCTATGGACGGCATCATTTCGGGTCGGTTCAACGCCAAGAGCGGACTCTACGGCATACGCATCACGGGCTCGCCCGAGGCGCAGGTCGTGGCTATCGCCGACGGCACGGTCATCGACAACGAGTGGTCGCCCGAGGCGGGCAACACCGTAGCGATACAGCACACCAACGGCATCGTGTCGGTCTATCGACGACTGACCAACACACTGGTCGGCAAGGGGCAACTCGTCAAGGGCAGCGATGTGGTCGGCTATGCGATGTCCTCCGACGGCAGCGAGGCTTCGTCGTTCGAATTCGAATTGTGGGGCGACGGCAAACCCATCGACCCCGAATCTTACATACTTTTCTAACATAACTCAATGAAACAGAGAATAGCACTGCTCGGCTCGACGGGCTCGATAGGCGTACAGACGCTCGACATCGTCCGCGAAAATGCCGACCGCTTTGAAATAATGGCACTCACCGCCCACCGCAACTGGCAACGGCTGGCAGCACAGGCGGTCGAGTTCGATGCCGACACCGTGGTCATCGCCGACGAGTCGCAATACGCCCCGCTCAAAGAGGCGTTGGCAGCCTACCCCATAAAGGTCTATGCTGGTGCCGATGCCGTGGCACAATGCGCCGCAGCGTCGAACATCGACGTTGTCGTGAACGCCTTGGTCGGCTATGCGGGTTTTGCACCGACGCTCGCCGCCATCGAGAGCGGCAAGCGGGTCGCACTCGCCAACAAGGAGTCGCTCGTGGTCGGTGGCGAAATAGTAATGAGCAAGGCGTTGGAGCATAAAGCCCCGATTATCCCGATTGATTCCGAACACTCCGCCATCTTCCAGTGCCTCGTCGGCGAACGCTCGCCTCTGCGCCGCCTCATCATCACTTGCAGCGGCGGCTCGTTGCGCGATGTGCCGCGCGAGCAACTCTCCGCCGTTACGCCCGAGCAGGCTCTGCGCCACCCGCAGTGGAACATGGGCGCGAAAATCACCATCGACTCCTCGACGCTCGTCAATAAGGGTTTCGAGGTGATTGAGGCGCACTGGCTCTTCGGTTGCGATGCCGAGCGCATCTCGGTCATTCAG
>JBNMLI010000264.1:0-1899 GCA_050874765.1 Alistipes sp. | reverse complement strand
TCGCCACCGTTGGGGTAGAGGACACTGCCGACCGTCGCACACATTACTTTCAGTCCTGCACGGCGATTAGCTGCGCCACAGACTATTTGGAGCGGTTCTGCCGCACCGACATCGACGGTGGTGATGTGCAGGTGGTCGGAATCGGGGTGTTCGACGCAGGTCTTCACCTCGCCCACGACAACGCCCGCCAGACCGCCGCGCACGGTTTCGATTTTCTCGAACTCCTCGACTTCAAGACCGATGTCGGTCAGTATTGTCGCGACCTCGTCTGCCGAGAGGTCGGTATCGACATAGTTTTTCAACCAGTTGAAAGAGATATTCATAACGTATATATTTTATTTGTTTTTCGTTGCACAGTATGTCTAACTTGCAAAGTTACAACTTTTGCACGAACGAGCAAAGCAAACGCGGGTAAAAAGTTGGGCGGACGGAGAATAGAGGCGACTAATAGTGGCGTATGAAAATCGAGTGTGTCGTTTTCGCGAATTACAACGAGCAGGAGTCGGAGAATTTCGGGTAAAGATATGCTTAACAGATTGACTGTTGCGATTATCGAGGGTTGGTATTATATGAATCGAGCCGCGCCTCGAAAGGTGCGGCTCGATGAGTTTAGAGTAATGCCTTGTAGCGGTGGCGGACGGGCTTACCTCGCCCAACGCAGCGGTTAGTTGCCCGCTTCGCAAAGGAACTTGATGCGGACGAGGCGAATCTCCTCCTCGGTATAGTCGGAGCCGAGTTCCTCGATGGCGGCATCGAGCGAATCGGTTTCGGCGTCCTCCTTGAAATAGAGGTAGATATCCTCGACCTTATCCTCGTCCATATACTGATTGAGGTAGTACTGTATGTTGAGTTTCGTACCCGAATTGACGATAGCTTCGATTTCGGTCAGCAGTTCGTCGAACGAGAGGTTTTTGGCACGGGCGATGTCCTCGAAATCCATTTGGCGGTCGATGGACTGAATGATGAAAATTTTGTTGCCCGCCTTGTTGGCTACCGACTTGACGACCATATCCTGCGGGCGGACAATCTCCTTCTCCTCGACATACGCCTTGATGACCTTGATGAACTCCTCGCCGAACTTCTTTGCCTTGCCTGCGCCCACGCCCGAGATGTTCTGCATCTCTTCGAGCGTGATAGGGTATTGTATCGACATATCTTCGAGCGACGGGTCTTGAAAGATGACGAACGGCGGCAGGTCGTGTTGCTTGGCGACCTTCTTGCGCAAATCCTTCAATATGGCGAACAACTCCTCGTCCGCCGCACCGCCCTTGGCAGGTACTGCCGCCTCCTGCTCGCGCTCCTCCTCGTCGTAGTCGCGGTCCTCGGCGACCTTGACCGTCGTAGGTTTCGCGATATATTTTTCGCCCGCAGGAGTGATGGAAATCAGACCGTAGTTTTCGATATTCTTATCGATGAATCCCATGATAAGTCCTTGGCGAATCACGGCGTTCCAAAAACGTTCGTCGTGTCCCTCGCCCTTGCCGAAATACTCGTTGGTGTTATGACCGTAGCTCTTTATGTTGGCGGTGGTTTTGCCCATAAGCAGTGCTACGAGGTGGTCGATTTTGAATTTGTCGCCAATCGAGCGCAGTGCTTTGAGAGCCATAACCAGCTCCTTGGTGGCATCGACACGCGGACGCGGGTGGCAACAGTTGTCGCACGCGCCGCAGTTATCCTCGGTGTACTCCTCGCCGAAGTAGTGGAGCAGAGTCTTGCGACGGCACATGGAACTCTCGGCATACGAAGCCGTTTCGAGCAGGAGCAGTTTGCCGATTTCCTGCTCGGCAACAGGCTTGCCCTGCATAAACTTTTCGAGTTTCTGAATATCCTTATAACTATAAAAGGTAAGGCAGTAGCCCTCGCCACCGTCGCGACCCGCACGACCAGTCTCCTGATAGT
>JBNMLI010000263.1:0-1911 GCA_050874765.1 Alistipes sp. | reverse complement strand
TTGTACTCCTGCTCGGTCATCTTACTGCGCTGCGAATCGAGTTTGTCGAGCAACAGGTTGCAACGGCCGATGGTAACGAAGAAGTTTTTGTAGAAACGGGTTACGACAACGTTGTTGATAGCCACTTTCGACTTGAACTGGTCGTTGTAGTATGCCGTATTGATACGCGACACGCCGATGTCGGTCGTATTGTCCTCCAATCCGACAAACGGGGTACTGGATACGTTGAAATTGGCGAGTGCGCTGTATATCGAGAACGTTCCCGCCTCGACCTCCGATTTCGACGCAGGGAAGGTCGATGCGTCGGGTCCGTTCAGATAGGTGCGGTCGAGGTCGCAGCCGCCGAGTGCGAACAGACTCAATGCTATGGTTGATAATAATATCTTTTTCATGATGGTACGTTAGAATTTAAGGTTAAGACCTACGGTAATTATGCGAACCTGCGGATAGCTGTAAGCATCGCCGACAGCCACGGAGTCGAAGTTGCTGCCTGCCGAGCCGCCGTAGCCGATTTCGGGGTCGAAGCCCTTGTAGAACTTGGTCGCCTTGAAGAGGTTTTGCGCATTGACATAGACATAGAGCGACTGAATGCCGATTTTGCTCGTCAGGGCGCGAGGGAACTCGTAGCCGAGTTGGAGATTCTTCAAGCGGAGGTATGCCGCGCTCTTCATCCAGTAGGAGGAATCCTGCGTGTTGGCATAGCCTGCCGACAGACGAGGGGTCTTGCCGTTAGGGTTGTTTTCGTTTGTCGAATCGAGATACTCGGTGCGGAAAGTACCGCCGTAGTAGCTCGGCCATACATAGTAGTTGTTCAGGTAGCCGTCCACCTTGCCGACGCCTTGGAAGAGTGCGCTCAAATGAATACCCTTCCAACCGAAATCGAGGTTGAGGCTGTATGTGTAGCGCGGAATAGTGCTGCCGACAAAGGTCTTGTCGTTCAAATCGACTTTGCCGTCGCCCGTAATGTCGGCGTAGCGGATATCGCCGATTTTCACTGCTCCCTTCTCCTGCGGGCAGTTGGCATTGACCCAATCGGCCTCCTCCTGTGTGCGGATTATGCCGATGGCTTTGAGGGTGTAGATGCTGCCGATGGAGTGGCCCTCCTGATTGCGGAGCACACCGCTCGTGGCAGTTTTTCCGTGCATATCGATAATTTTGTTGCATACGTCCGACACGTTTGCCTGCACGCCGAACGAGAAGTCGCGCCACTTATTCTGATAGCCGAGGCTCACCTCCCAACCCGTGTTGCGCACCTTACCTGCATTCTGATAAGGAGCGTCCAAGCCGATGCCGAGCGGAATATCGAGTGTCATAAGGATATCCTTGGTATTCTTGCGGTACCAATCTGCGGTGATGTTGAATTTGTTCCAGAAGGTCAAATCCAAACCCACATCGAACACGGTAGTGGTTTCCCAAGTGATGTCGGAGTTGGCAAGCGTATCGAGCGACACGATTGGATAGATGTTGCCACCCATGGAGACGTTGCCCGTATTGAGGTTGGACGAGGTCGGATAGTAGTTGGCGGTATCGCTCGCACCACTCAAATTCTGGTTACCCAACGTACCGTAGGATACACGGATTTTGGCATTGGTCAGTACATCTTTCGCACGCTCCATGAACGGTTCTTCGCTCAAACGCCATGCAGCCGACACCGAAGGGAAGTAGCCCCAACGATTCTTCTTCGTAAAGCGCGACGAGCCGTCGGCACGGAAATTCGCCTCGAACAGGTAACGCTCCTTGAAATTGTAGTTGATACGGCCGAAGTAGGACTGGATAGCCCACTGGTAGCGGCGACCGCCGTTCTGCTGGTTCTCGATTTCGCCCGCATCGATTTGGTCGTAGTCGTAGTTGAAGACCTCGCGATAGGCTTTCAGGTACTTGTAGTCGTAGGTATTGCGCTCGACACCCGCG
>JBNMLI010000262.1:0-1915 GCA_050874765.1 Alistipes sp. | reverse complement strand
TTGCAGGAGCGTGCGCGTCTGATTATCTCGGTCGCTCACCCATCGGCACAGGAGGCGTTGGACAAGGCGGCATTCGAGCGTTTCGGCTCGCACCACCACTACATCAAATCCTACATGGGGAAATAGTTATTTCCCCATGCAATCGCAAGAAAGGGCTTCCTGTTCGCAGGGAGCCTTTTCTTGCTTATATTGAGTTACTCACCCCCTAAATCCCCCGCCTGTGCGGTGGACTTGTCGCTCCGCTCCGCCCCTCAATCTGTTTTCTGCAAAAATCCTCCGCACCACGCCGTTGCCTCTACACTTTTTACTATTTTTACTATCTTTGCAAAAACATTGCACACGCATGACGGAAGTACGCGCCAAAAAGTCGCTCGGTCAGCACTTTCTGACCGACCTCAACATAGCCCGCAAAATCTGCGATTCGCTCGCTGCGGGCAATCCCCAATCCCCCGACGATGTGTTGGAGGTCGGTTGCGGTATGGGCGTACTGACGCGCTTCCTGCTGCAACGCCCCGACATCGTAACATTCGGTGCCGAAATCGACGGCGAGAGTGTCGAGTACCTCCACGCCCACTACCCCGACTTCGCACCGCGTCTCATCGAGGGCGACTTTCTGAAAATGAACCTCGCCGAGCGTTTCCCGAGCGGTGTGCGCATCATCGGCAATTTTCCTTACAATATCTCGTCGCAGATATTCTTCAAAATTATCGAAAACCGCGACCTCGTTCCCGAGTGCGTCGGTATGATTCAGCGCGAAGTGGCTATCCGCATCGCCGAGCCACCCGGCTCGCGCGAGTACGGCATATTGAGCGTGCTGTTGCAGGCGTGGTACGACATCGACTACCTCTTCACCGTGTCGGAAAAGGTCTTCAATCCGCCGCCAAAGGTCAAGAGCGCGGTGATTCGCCTGCGCCGTAACTCGACCACGCGCCTTGCGTGCGACGAGGCTCTGTTCGTGCGCGTGGTGAAGGCTTCGTTTGCCCAGCGACGCAAGATGTTGCGCAACTCGCTCCGCGCCGCATTCGGCGATTTCGGCGGTGCCGAACACCCGCTCTTCAACGCCCGCGCCGAACAACTCGGAATCGACGATTTCGTGCAACTCACCACTTGGGTCGCACAGCACGCAACACTCTAAATATCAGCCGCTTATTTACTGTTATACCACTAACAGATATTGTTAAATTTTTAACAGTAAAATAATCCGTTTTTTATTAGGCATTCCGACAAAGTGTTTGTAATTTTGTCGTGCGAAAATCGGGGTTTCACCCGCTTTTCGTGCGGCTCGTACCGCTTTTTGCGCGATTGTTGCACTTGTGCTTCCGCGTACCGAAAGCGACGGGCAGACAACGTAAAAATTTCTAAAATAAATAAAACTGTATGGCAGAAAAGAAATTCATCACATGCGACGGCAACTACGCGGCTGCACATATTGCGTATATGTTCTCCGAGGTTGCTGCCATCTACCCTATCACCCCGTCATCGACCATGGCGGAGTTGGTTGACGAGTGGTCGGCACAAGGCCGCAAAAACATCTTCGGCGAAACGGTCAAGGTTGTCGAGATGCAATCCGAGGCAGGTGCTGCGGGTGCAGTCCACGGCTCGTTGCAGAGCGGTGCGCTGACCTCGACCTTCACCGCATCGCAGGGCTTGTTGCTCATGATTCCTAATATGTACAAAATCGCGGGCGAGTTGCTTCCGGGTGTGTTCCACGTTTCGGCACGCGCACTGGCTGCACAGTCGCTTTCGATTTTCGGCGACCATCAGGACGTTATGGCAGTTCGCCAGACGGGCTTTGCCATGCTTGCCACCTCGTCTGTTCAGGAGGTTATGGACTTGGCAGGCGTTGCGCACATCGTCGCACTGAAAGCACGCATTCCGTTCCTGCACTTCTTCGACGGCTTCCGCACCTCTCACG
>JBNMLI010000261.1:0-1935 GCA_050874765.1 Alistipes sp. | reverse complement strand
ACCCCGTTCGGTCTATCACCTCAAACGGCTCTCGTTCGCAGGTGGTTTCGGCTACGACTATATGCTGGGCAACAAGATGTGCGGCTCGATGTTCACCCGTCCGGGTTACTATCCCGTCGATATTTTGGAGTTCACACCGGGGCGCAAAATCCTCGAAACCTACTCCTTCAAGGGCGGTATCTCCGCCGAGATGGGTCATGGCATACTCATAGGCGTGGCGGTCGATTTGTCGGCACAAAGTTACGCCAAGCGTAAGGACTTGCGCCACAAGAACAACGCGCTCGATTTCGATGTTATGCCGTCGCTCTCGTGGCGGTTCGCGGGTGGCGCAGTGGGCGCAACCTACATTTTCCGCAAGACGAGCGAGCAGATTTCGGCAGGCGAATACGGCATCTCGTCCGAGCAATACTACGCCTTTTTCGACAAGGGCATCGGCTACGGTCGGCGCGAGTTGTGGTCGGGTAGCGGAATCCACCTCAAAGAGGCGGGCGTTACGGGCTTCCCCGTGCGCGAATTCACCAACGGCGCACTCGTGCAGGTGCAGTGGCACGGCATCTATGCCGACATCGCCTATCGGCGCGGGGAGGGTCGCACGGGCGAGAAACACACCATCTGGCACGAATTCTACTCCGATGCCGTCGATGCACATATCGGCTTGGAGTTCGACAAACACTGGTTTGTGCGTGCGGGCTACGGCTGGTGGTCGCAGACCAACAGCGAGAACATAATGACCCCCGTAACCGAAAACGGCGTTACGATTATGCGCAAGTTCGGCTCGAACGACATATTCTCGCGCCGTTCCGTCCATACTTCACTCGAAGCGGAGTACTACGCCGAGCGTTGGGAGATAACGCTGGGTGCGGAATACGAGGCTCTGCACCGCCTCTCGACACTTGCCTACCCGCAATACCGTCGCCACAAGATGCACTCGACGCGGCTCTTTGCTCGCTCGGCGGTGCGCGTGGGTGCATTCGAATTGAACGTCTCGTGTTCGGGCTTGGTCGGCAAATCGCAGGCTGTCGAGGCGGGCGTTACGACCGATAGCGCGGGCGTAGGCGACTATCCCGAGCAAAACAGCGACTACTTCGCGGCAGAGGCGGAATGGCTGACGGCCTCGCGCATAGGCGTTGGTGCCGGCGCGCGATACAACATACACAAATTTTATGTAGATTTGCAGGGTGAATATACCCGTGCCTTCAACGTGAAAGCGGTCGGACGCAATCGGGCAAGTGCGCGATTGGCAGTGGGATACAGATTTTGATACGATAATTTAACGACACAATAACTTAAACATTACGATTATGAAAAAGTTTGCATTTTTTGCAGTTGCAGCCGCGCTGATTCTGGCCGGTTGCGACAAGAAAGAGAACACCCCGTCCGGTGTGATTGCTCTTACTCTCAATGAAAGTTTGGTTGACCTTACGGTTGGCGATACCCATCAACTCGCCGCTACGGTTATCGCCGAGCCTGCCAATCTGAAATATACCGTTGCATGGGAGAGCTCTGCTCCCGAGGTTGTTTCTGTCGATAACACCGGTAAACTCGTTGTTGCGAAGAACGATACCATCAACGAGTCGTACAGCGGTGTGGTCAACATTACGGCTACCGCAACACTTGTCGATACCCCCACAATGGTTGCGGGAAGTATTTGCACGGTCTATGTCAATTTCCACGAAGACGAAGACGGTTTCTACTACCTCGGCGACAACTATAAGACCGTAATCCTGAAAGACGGCAACACGTGGATGGCAGAGAACCTCCGCTACGTTCCTGCGGGCAAGACCGCTTCGACCGACTATACCGCCGATGCAGGCGTATGGGTTCCCGCAGGTGCCGACAAGGTTGCCGACCCGTCACTTGTAGCCAAGAAGGGCTACCTCTACGACTGCGCAACCGCTTTCGGTGTTGCTGCCGTTACCGAGGAGAATGCCATGT
>JBNMLI010000260.1:0-1942 GCA_050874765.1 Alistipes sp. | reverse complement strand
GTATCGGCAAGGCTGTTGCAATGAAATTTGCCGAGCAAGGCGCGAACATAGCATTTACGGATTTGGAGTTGAACGACACCGTGTTGGCAACGGTAGCCGACTTGGAGGCATTCGGCGTTCGCGTGAAGGCATACGCTTCCAACGCTGCCGACTTCGAGCAGTCGCACAAGGTGGTCGAGCAGGTGGTTGCCGACTTCGGTCGTATCGACATACTCGTGAACAATGCCGGCATAACCAAAGACGGTCTGATGATGCGAATGAGTGAGGCGCAGTGGGACGCCGTCATCAACGTGAACCTCAAATCGGCATTCAACTTCATTCACGCCGTAACTCCCGTAATGGCTCGCCAGCGTGGCGGCTCGATTATCAATATGTCGTCGGTAGTCGGTGTCAGCGGCAACGCAGGCCAGTGCAACTACTCGGCGTCGAAGGCGGGTATGATTGGCTTGGCGAAGTCGATTGCCAAGGAGATGGGCCCGCGTGGCATACGCGCAAACTGCATCGCACCGGGTTTCATCATCTCGGATATGACCAACAAACTCTCCGAGGAGATTCGCGAGGAGTGGTGCAAGACGATTCCGTTGCGTCGCGGCGGTACGCCCGAAGATGTGGCGAATGTCGCCCTCTTCCTTGCCTCCGACCTATCGGGTTATGTGAGCGGTCAGGTGATTCACTGCTGCGGCGGTATGAATTGTTAAACAGAAATGTATTTCCCGAGCCTTCGGGGAGTACATTTTTTTATTTATAAATTCCTATGAAACGAGTTCTGTTCACGATTTTGGCTTGCGTGGCGGTGTCGGCGACATCGGCGCAGGAGTTGTTGCGCATCAATCCCGACGCACGTTCGACGAGTATGGGTGGCGTGGGGATAGGTGCTTCGGGCGATGCCTACCCTACTTTCAACAACCCTGCCGCACCGCTGTTCGAGTATCAGTCCGTGCAGGCATCGTTCGGCTACACGCTCTTCTCGGGTTCGGAGTTCGGCAAAAACCGACTTATGGCGGTCGGTGGTTATGTAAAATTGCACGAACGGCACGCACTGTTGCTCGGCGTAAGACTCGCGCTCGACCCGCGTAATGAGGCTCTGGCACCGCGCCGACCCGATGCCAAGGCGTTCGATGTCGCCTACGGCTACA
Source organism: Alistipes sp. (assembly GCA_050874765.1). Lineage (GTDB taxonomy): Bacteria > Bacteroidota > Bacteroidia > Bacteroidales > Rikenellaceae > Alistipes. Next base: position 806 of record JBNMLI010000260.1, on the reverse strand, counting down.
AAATCGGCGAACATGTCGCTTTGGCAGCCGCAGCGCGCTATATGCACTACAATAACGGAGGCGAGCGCAACACAAATGCAATAGGTTTCGATGTGGGCGTGATGTCGCGATTGCCCGTGAATATCTACGAGGGTTCCGAGGTCGGTATCGGCGCGAAACTTTCGAATGCAGGCTTTTGGTGGGGCGACGAGTGCTACGAATTGCCACTATCGCTCACGGCGGGTACTTCGCTCCTGCTGCCTGTGCGCGATTCGCACACGTTGGAGTTCGCGCTCGACGCGGGTTACTGCTTTTCGCCCAAGACTCTGCGCCGATTCAGCGCAGGCATAGGCGTAGAGTACTCGCTTATGCAACTGCTCAAATTCCGTTGCGGCGGCAACTTCTCCAAGAATTTCAGTTACGGTTCCGTCGGATTGGGCGTTCGGTTCTTCCACCTGCAATTCGATGTCGCTTATACCATGGCGGGACGGCACAACCCTATGCGTAATGCCGTGCAGTTCTGCGCAGGAGTGGATTTTTAGACGCAATACACAATCGGATATACAGAAAACAAGCGCGGGGAGGGCTACTCCTCGCGCTTTGTTATGCGGGCGATGATTTGCTTGCAACCGTTTTCGAGCATATCCAGCACCAGTTCGAACCCTTCCGCGCCCTCGTAGTAAGGGTCGGGAACATAGCTCCAATCGGGGAAGTCGGTCGTAAATTCGCGCATACGATAAACCTTGTCGATATATTTGCGCTCGGGAGCAAGGCGGCAGACGGTTTCGTAGTTGTTGTCGTCCATAACGATAATCATATCGAACGCG
>JBNMLI010000259.1:0-1948 GCA_050874765.1 Alistipes sp. | reverse complement strand
GAGAACTGCCCTCGCGTTTACCCTTTTTTATCGTGTCTAAAGAGCCGCAATGCGGACACTTGATTTTGCGTATTTTTACCATAAAAAATAGAGATTAGTCGCAAACGCTTTCTACTAACCTCTAATTTATCGCCGTAATACGCAAATATATAAGCAGTTATCTTTTCACACACGCGCTACTTTTGGCATCATTACCGCGTTTTAGGGGGGGGCTTATGGCGCGGGGAAGGCGCGGGAATTATAGGAGGACTAGGAGTTCTGGGAAGAATTACTAAACGCTATCGACTACTCACTAACCACTATTCACTAATCACTAAACAGAGGTAGATGCCAACTCACGCGCCGTGTGGCGCGTGTGGCATGACGCATTTTTATAAGAGTTCTAGGAGGACTATGAGTTCTACGATGGCGCGGGGCGTTTTTTGTAGTGTGGTAAAAACAATGCGGGGCTATATGCCCCGCATCGTTAATACCAATCAATAATATCAATACAATCGGTGTGGCGGTTACTTATTGATTTTTGCCCACGAGTCTTTGAGCGTTACCGTGCGGTTGAACACAGGGTGCGCGGCCGTAGAGTCGGTGTCGGGGCAGAAGTAGCCCACGCGCTCGAACTGGTAGGTTTTGCCGATTGGCGCATCTTTGAGCGAAGGCTCCAAGTAGCCCTTGGTGATGACCATCGACTCGGGGTTAAGGTTATCTTCCCACGAGGTTTGACCTGCCGAGGTGTCGTTAGGGTCTTCGGTCTTGAAGAGCGGATTGAACAGACGGATTTCTGCCTCGAAGGCGTGTGCCGCCGATACCCAGTGGATTACGCCCTTCACGCGGCGACCGTCGCTCGACGAGCCGTCGCCCGAGAGTGGGTCGTAGGTGCAGTGCAGTTCGGTGATGTTGCCTTCGGTGTCCTTGATGACCTCGTCGCACTTGATTAGGTAGGAGTAGCGCAGGCGCACCTCGTTGCCCGGAGAGAGGCGGAAATACTTTTTCGGCGGATTCTCCATAAAGTCGTCGCGCTCGATGTAGATGACCTTCGAGAACGGCACCTGGCGCGTACCCGCAGCGGCGTCCTCGGGGTTATTGACCGCTTCGCGCATATCGACTTTGCCCTCGTCCCAGTTGGTGATGACCACTTTGAGCGGATTCAGAACAGCCATACGGCGCTCGGCGACCTTGTTCAAATCCTCGCGCACGCAGTACTCCATTTTGGCGAGGTCGATGACGTTGTCGCGCTTGGCAACGCCCACCATTTCGGCAAATGCGCGGACAGATGCAGGGGTGTAGCCCTTGCGGCGCAGTGCGCAGATGGTCGGCATACGAGGGTCGTCCCAGCCCATTACGACACCCTCCTTGACGAGTTTGAGCAGGTTGCGCTTGGACATCATCGTGTAGGTGAGGTTCAGGCGGGCGAACTCGTACTGGTGCGACGGGTAGATTTCGAGTGCGTTGATGAACCAGTCGTAGAGCGGACGGTGAACGTCGAATTCGAGCGTGCAAATCGAGTGAGTAATGCGCTCGATGGAGTCGCTCTGACCGTGGGCATAGTCGTACATCGGGTAGATGCACCACTTGTTGCCCGTGCGGTGATGCTCGGCGTGGATTATGCGGTACATAATCGGGTCGCGGAAGAGCATATTGGGGTGTGCCATGTCTATTTTGGCACGCAGCACCTTTGAGCCGTCGGGGAACTCGCCGTTCTTCATACGGACAAAGAGGTCGAGGTTCTCCTCGACGGTGCGGTCGCGCCATGACGACGGCTTGCCCGGTTCGGAAACGGTGCCGCGGTTCTCGCGAATCTGCTCCTGCGTCTGGTCATCGACGTATGCCAAACCCTTTTTGATGAGGACAATAGCCCACTCGTAGAGTTGGTCGAAATAGTCGGACGCATAGCGTTCGATAGCCCAGTCGAAGCCGAGCCACTTGATGTCGCGCTTGATGGAATCGACATACT
>JBNMLI010000258.1:0-1971 GCA_050874765.1 Alistipes sp. | reverse complement strand
CGCTCAATATGGATATTGCCGACCGCACCGACATTGCCAACGGGGTTTACCGCTCCGAGGTCGAGGTCGATGGCACGCGCTATATCTCTATGTCTAATGTCGGAGTACGACCGTCGGTCGATGGGCATACACGACTGCTCGAAACCCACCTGTTCGGCTATTCGGGCAATCTGTATGGTCGCCGTCTGCGCGTCCGACTGCTCGAAAAAATCCGCGACGAACGCAAATTCGCATCACTCGCCGAGTTGCAGGAGCAACTCGAAATCGACAAACAACGAATACTCAACCACTAAAACGGCACTGTTGCGTGCCGTTTTTTGTTGTGGGTTGCACTATAATAGGAGTTCTATGAGAACTATGAGTTCTATGATGGCGCAGAACTAATCACTGACCACTAATCACTATCCACTGACCACTAACAATGGTAGATTGCCACGGCACTTATCGTGCCTCGCAATGACTTATTATTTGATTTGCTGTGGCTACTCGCCACCGCAAAACATAGAATCGTCATGCCACACTTGCGTGAGCAAGTGAGTTGGCATCTACCTCTGTGGAATTATTCCACAATAACCACTTTTTACGGTAATGATGCAAAAAAATCCCGACACGAACATAAAAGTCGTGTCGGGATTTATAGATATAAGGCGCGGGGCTATCGGGCGATTTCGTCGGCTACGCTAGGGGCGTAGTTGCGCAGAATCCACATAATATAGCCCATATCGACGCAAACAGTGCGCGCGTAGGCAGGGTTGAACCAGATGTCGCCTGCCATAGACTCGCGGTTGCCGTCGAATGCAAGACCGACAATCTCGCCTTTGCCGTTGATGACGGGCGAGCCCGAGTTACCGCCTGTGATGTCGTTGTCGGTGATGAAATCGACCTGCAATGGCTCGCGCAATGCGCCAATCATGGCGACCATCTTCTCGTCGGGACGGAAATCGTGGTTCGAGGCGTCGATTTTCTCCATATAGCCAGTCGTGGTCGAACGCCAATCGTAGAAGACGCCGTCGCGCGGAGTGAGCGGGCAGACCTTGCCATAGCTCAAACGCATGGTTGAGTTGGCGTTAGGATACTGCTCCTTGCCCTGTGCGGCACGGAAATCGTAGATGAGCGAAGCATAGGCGCGTTCGTCCGCAGCGACCGATGCTCCCGCCTTCTTCTCGGCGACAGCCACATGGCGCACAAACGGACGGAAAGGCACAGCCGATAGGAGCGACACGAGCGGGTCGTTCATCACAGCCTTGATGCGGCGCGGCTCGGCGAAGAATGCCTTGAATGCCTCGACCGAACGGCAGCACGACGCGTCGTAGGTAGCACCCAGCATGGCGCGTGCATCGCCGTTGTAGGCGTCCAATTTCTCGCGCAGACCCTTGTTGATATAGGCATCGGGCAGATTGTCGAAGAACTCGCCGCCGACCTCGACAAAGAGTTTGCGGTCGGTAGCGTAGTCCGCCTTGGCGAGGCGGTCGATGGAACCCGACAGACGCTTCTGGTCGTCGCTCGTGATATCGAGCATATATTCGCCCTTCTGTTTGAGCATATTGACGGCTGCCGACAGGCGGTTTGCCATAATCATAGCCTCGCTGATGCCGAACCAACGCTCGGCATAGTTGTTGCGCGCACTCATGGCATCGCGACGAGCCTCGTAGCCGCGCTTCATACGCGACAACAGGTCGCCATACTGCGCCTTACGGGCAGAGTCGGCATCAATCCACGCCTGCAACTCGCGCTCCTCCGCCTCGCGGACGCCCTCGACATCGAAGCGTTTGAGGCAGATGTTCTCCCACTTGGCATAGTCGGCGTAGTTGGACAGACCGAAGTAGCGTTCGGAGTAGTTGATGCGCACGGTATCGTTGCGCTCCATACCCTCGCGCATAATATCCATACGGTGGTGGCGCGCGTCAATCACAATCGGGTTGCGCACATCGCGTTTCTCGGCTACGGCAAACGACGACATATAGCGGTTGG
>JBNMLI010000257.1:0-1982 GCA_050874765.1 Alistipes sp. | reverse complement strand
GCCATATACTTATCGTGGTCGAACGCGAAAGCGACCTGCTCCGCACGACCCTCCTCGTAGTTCGGTTTATAGTCGTAATCGACATACGCTACCGTCTTATCGCCCTCATCGGCAACCTTTACGCCCGTAACCTTCGAGATACGAATATCCGACTTCTTCACATCGTCCTTAAAGTTGGCGGCGATGTAGTTGCGCGTCATCTTCTCGACCGATTCGCTGTTGTTGCTCAAATCGGTACCCATATTTCCCATAATGAAACCGCACAAGATGGCGAGCAGACCCGCACCGATGGAGTGCGAAGTGTTCCAAATCGACATCTTCGTTGCCAACTCGTGAGGCGGAATCCAGTGCGACAGCAGTCGTGCGCATGGCGGGAAGCCGCTACCTTGGAATATGTTGTTCAGCACCAGCAGAACAGCAAATGCCACCACCAGAATATGCGGAGCGACACCGATTTCGATGCCGAGCAGGTGAGGCACACAGCCGAATGCAAAACTCGCCAATGCGCAGAGCAACAGTCCGAAAGACATATGGTAACGGGCATTCATACGGTCGGCAATCAGTCCGTTGCCAAAGCGCGAGAAGCCGTAAACGAGTCCCACGATTGCCAGAATCAGACCGAAGCTGGTGTTCGATATGCCGTACTCGGCAGCCAAACCCGGCATTGCAAATGAGAAGTTCTTGCGGACGAAATAGAATAGCGCGTAGCCAATCATCGTGGTGATGATGGTGCGCCATTGCCAGTATTTGAATTTTGAAGTTTGTTCGTTGGTCATGGTTGGTTAAGGTTTTAGTCTATTGCTCTTTATGTGCCTCGGCGATGAGTTCGCCCAGCACCTCTATGCTGTCGCAGATAAGGTGCGGCTGTTTCGGTGCAGCATCTGCCACTTCGAGCGTGGTTTCGCCCGAGAGTACCAGCACACCGAAAGCATTAGCGTTGTGTGCCATCTCAATATCGGTATAGATGCGGTCGCCGACCATCGCAATCTCGTCAGAGTGAAGACCGTAGCGGTTCACGATGCCCGAAAGCATATTAGGGTCGGGCTTGCCGAGCGTGATGTCGGGCTTGCGACCCGTAGCGTGGGTGAGGCACGCGCAAATCGAACCACAATCGACCAGCACGACAGGTTTGTCGGTCGGGCAGACGCGGTCAGGGTTGGTTGCGATGTAAGGCACACCCTGCGAAATCCACCACGCGGCACGGCACAAACGGTTGTAAACCAGCGTCATATCGAATGCCGCAACAATCACATCAGGCACATCGTTCGGGTCGTCGGCAGTCGAGATGAAGCCCGCCTTCTCGAACTCCGAAATCATCGACGGCGTGCCAAGCAGGAACAGACGCTTTGCCTTCGGGTAGTTTGTCTTGATGTAATCGATTGTGGCAAGGGCAGTTGTGTACATCTCCTCCTCGGTTGCCTTGATGCCGAGCGTATCGAGTTTGTGCAGGTAGTCGGCAATGCACTTCGACGGGTTGTTCGTCAGGAACGAATAGTTCACGCCGAGCGAGGTCAATCCCGCAAGAAAAGGTTTGGTGTATGGGAACAACGACATTCCCATATATATCGTTCCGTCCATATCGAGAGCGACGTGTTTGATTTTGCGCAGACGCGCCATCAACTCATCGTGCGAGTACACGGAGCGATACTTGTGAAATTCTGACATAGTTTTGTATTTTTGATTTTGATTACTTTCGTTTTGTTTCCTTTTGCATCGTAAAAATAGCGTATTTTTTTCGTTTTGCCAAATTTGGCACCACAAAAGGAAAGAAAAGGAAACAAAACGAAAGCCGCCTATCGCAGCCCACGCACAAAATTGCTCGCGTTTTTCAATTTCTCCACTTCGCAAAACAAAACAATTATCGGGCGGGAAAAAATGGTGGGCGCAAAAAAAATGTCGGCAAGGTAAAATGGTGGCTGAAACAAAAAAAGCGAAGCCGAGAAATCGACTTCGCTTTGCTGCCTTATAAATAAGGTTGTGAT
>JBNMLI010000256.1:0-2023 GCA_050874765.1 Alistipes sp. | reverse complement strand
GCCTACCTCTCCGATTATCTCAAAAATTTCGGAAATTTATCCAAATAAAATAATTTGTGTCATAAGTTGACACAAACGCGCCGTTACTTTGTATCGTCAAAAGGAAATAAAAGACGATACGACTATGGAAACGACTTACAGAATCCGCTGCCGCCATTGCGGCACACTGCTTCCGCAAAGCGAGGGTAGTAATTTGGGCGCAGTCGCGCGGTGCGCCAACTCCGATTGCCACATCGACACCGAGTTTGCGATGCGCTGTCCCGTCTGTATGAAGCGACTCAATCGCACAGAACAGGAGTTCAGGGAGCAGATTGAGATGGTTTTGGTGTGGAACTGACAAGATTTTTTGACGCACGAGAGCCACGATTCAAATAAAATTATTAACTTTGAAAGTATTTTATGCCCCGCGTAGGCAGGGCGCAACACGAAACAAAATAAAAACTACATAACATTATGGCAGACAACACACAACAGGTCAATCCCGAGAAGTTGAAGGTACTGAAAGCGGTGATGGACAAAATCGAAAAGGATTTCGGCAAAGGTTCCATTATGCGCATGAGCAGCGAAACCATCAGCGACATTCCCGTAATACCGACCGGCTCGATAACTCTCGACGCAGCGTTGGGCGTGGGCGGTTATCCGAAGGGGCGCGTAATAGAGATTTTCGGTCCCGAATCGTCGGGTAAGACAACTCTCGCCATACACGCCATTGCCGAAGCGCAGAAGGCGGGCGGCATAGCGGCATTCATCGATGCCGAGCATGCGTTCGACAGTTCATACGCGCAGAAACTCGGTGTAGATGTCGATAATCTGCTCATTTCGCAGCCCGACAACGGCGAACAGGCGTTGGAGATTGCCGATTCGCTGATTCGTTCGAGCGCAATCGACATCATCGTAATCGACTCCGTGGCGGCACTTACGCCGAAAGCGGAAATCGAGGGCGAGATGGGCGACTCGAAGATGGGTTTGCAGGCACGATTGATGTCGCAGGCTCTGCGCAAACTCACATCGAGCATCGCAAAGACAAAGACTGTCTGCATATTCATCAACCAGTTGCGCGACAAAATCGGCGTGGTTTACGGCAATCCCGAAACCACAACGGGCGGTAACGCGCTGAAATTCTACGCCAGCGTCCGCATCGACATTCGTCGCACGTCGGTCATCAAGGACGGCGACGAGCAACTCGGAACGCGTACCAAGGTGAAGGTCGTAAAGAACAAGGTGGCACCTCCGTTCAAGAAGGCGGAGTTCGACATAATGTTCGGCGAAGGAATCTCGAAAATCGGCGAGATTATCGACCTCGGCGTCGATTACGACATCATAAAGAAAGCCGGCTCGTGGTTCTCGTATGGCGACCGCAAAATCGGTCAGGGTCGCGATGCCGTAAAGGATTTGCTCAATAAGGACGCCGAACTCGCTGCCGAAATCGAGGCAAAGGTTCGCGCGGCGATGAAGGAGGGCAAGTAAGAGCCGCCGCCGAGAGCGACAGGGCAAACAGGGTAGCAAGGAGAACCATCTACCAAAACTTTATATAGTATGGATTATAGTTCGGAAGATGAGAAACTTATAGATGAAGCCTATAAAGACCTGCTATACTCTTGCACCAAAATCTGCAAGAACGAGGAGGATTGGAATTTCATCAAACGTGCCTACTTTTTGGCAAAGGAGGCACACCAAGGGGTAAGGCGCCGTTCGGGGGAGCCTTACCTTTTGCACCCTATTGCGGTCGCAAAAATCGTAATCGAAGAGATTGGGTTGGGCGTAAAATCGGTCGTCGCATCGTTGCTGCACGATGTGGTGGAGGATACCGACTACACCGTAGAGGACATAGAGCGCATATTCGGTCCCAAAATAGCATCGATGGTCGATGGACTGACCAAGATGTCGGGTGTATTCAACGCCGACACCTCCGAGCAGGCAGAGTATTTCCGCAAGGTATTGCTCACGCTGTCGAACGACGTGCGCGTGATACTGATAAAAATCGCCGACCGCCTGCACAATATGCGCACATTGCAGTATATGC
>JBNMLI010000255.1:0-2064 GCA_050874765.1 Alistipes sp. | reverse complement strand
GCGCGATACCGTTGTCCGCCTTGACGGTAACAGCCGCCTCGGGCGCGTCGAACTTCACCTCGTCGCCCGTCTTGCGCACGTTGGCGCAGACTATCGGAAATTTGGCATACTTAATAGCCTCGCCCAAAAACTCGGCACCCTTGTCGAACTCGTGGTTGCCGAGCGTCGCGGCGTTGTAGCCCAATTCGTTCATCAAATCGAGAATCGGTCGCCGACCCTCCGCCAAATCGACAAAGGCGTTGCCCGTCCAGCGGTCGCCCGCATCGACAAGCACCGTGGCTACCGTATCGCGGCACTCGCGCACGGCCTCTGCCAAGCGCGGAAAATTGTCTATCGCGGCGTGAATGTCGTTGGTCGAGAGTATGACCACTTCGCGCTCGCGCAACGCATTGCGGTAGAACATTATACCCGCCAGCATAACGACAATCAGTACGATAAGCAGTAAATTCGTTCGTTTCATTTTTCGGTTATTTTATTGCTCAAAGTTATTAAAAACATTTCTGACAGCAAACAAATTTTACTCGTTAAAACATTTTTTGCGCACAATACTATGTTGCCCATTGGCAAATAATCGTTACTTTTGGGAGATAAATCCGAAAACCGAAATGGAGAATATAATCAAAGTATTTTGCGAGAACACCTCCTCGCCTATCGAGGTGGAGATGGGTACGCGATTGGGCGACGTGTGCGCCCGATTGAGCATCGCACCCGAGCGTCCGTTTCTGGCGGCGTATGTGAACAACCGCATCAAGGAGCTGAATTACAGGGTCTATACCCCTATCTCGATTCGCTTCGTCGATGCGACCGACTTCGAGGGCTACCGCGTCTATCAGCGCACGCTCTCGTTCATTATGCAGAGTGCCGTATGGGCATTGTACCCGCACAAGGCATTCCACGTCCGCCAAGCAATCGGCGACGGCTTCTACTGCGAAATCGAGGGCATCGAAACACTCACTGCCGACGACTGCGCACGCATCGAGGCGAAGGCTCGCGAGATTGTCGCCGCCGACATCTGCATCGAGCACGAGAAGCGACCTACCGACGAGTTGGTTGCCGAGTTCGAGCGATTCGGCTTCGACGACAAAATCGCACTCCTGCGCACACGCCCGCGCCTGTACAGCAGCATCTACCGCTTGGGCGATATGGTCGGCTACTTCTTCGGCGCGCTCGCCCCTTCGACGCGCTACATAAACGCCTTCGAGATACGCCCCTACTACAACGGATTCTACCTTGCCATGCCCGAGCGTGCCAACACCGCCGCCATCTGCCGCACCCCGCAGAGCGACAAGATGTTCTCCATCTTCCGCCAATACCACCAGTGGGTCGAGATTATGGGCGTGCCGACCATCGGACAGGTCAATGCCAAAGTGTTGGGTGGCGAAGCGGGCGAGCTCATCAAGGTTGCCGAGGCTGTCCACGAGAAGCACCTCTCGCAGATTGCCGACCAAATTTTCAAGGCGGCAGCCGAGCGCGGCGTGAAAATCGTGCTTATATCGGGTCCTTCGTCGAGTGGCAAAACCACCACAGCCAAGCGTTTGGGCATACAGTTGCGCCTGCTCGGATTGCACCCCGCACTCATCTCGCTCGACGACTACTTCGTCAATCGCGACCAAACGCCACGCGATGCCGACGGCAAACTCGACTACGAGGTGTTGGAGGCGATAGACCTCGCTCGGCTGAACGACGATTTGCGCCGTCTGACTGCGGGCGAGAGCGTCGATATTCCGCGCTACGACTTCATCTCGGGCACGCGACAGGTGCGCAACGACCCTCTGACGCTCGGGCAGAACTCCATACTTATCATGGAGGGCATACACGGCCTCAATCCGCGTCTCACACCCGGCATACCCGACAGCATCAAGTTCCGCATCTACGTTTCGTGCTTCACATCGGTAGCCATGGACAACGTTACGCGCATCTCCACCACCGACAACCGACTGTTGCGCCGCATCGTGCGCGACTACTACACGCGTGGCAACAACGCACTCGACACGATTTCGCGCTGGGCGAGCGTGCGCCGCGGCGAGGAGAAGCACATCTTCCCCTATCAGGAGAATGCCGACG
>JBNMLI010000254.1:0-2084 GCA_050874765.1 Alistipes sp. | reverse complement strand
CATGTCGGTGCGACGCTCGTGCTGGTCGATGTGCAACCCGATAGTCTTGAAATGGACTACGATGCGCTCGATGCCGCTATTAACGAGCGCACCAAGGCGATTATTCCCGTTGATTTGGCAGGTATTCCTTGCGACTACGGTCGTCTGTTTGCCGTTGTCGAGCGCAAACGAAGGCTGTTTCAGCCCAAGACCGACCTGCAAAAGATGATTGGTCGCGTAGCCATTTGTGCCGACGCCGCCCACGCATTCGGGGCCTCGCGCGATGGCAAAATGGTCGGAGCGATAGCCGATTTTACGGCATTCTCGTTCCATGCCGTCAAGAATCTGACCACGGCAGAGGGTGGCGCACTGACTTGGAATCTGCCATTCGGCAACAGCATGGTGGCGACCAATTTGGATAATTGCCCCGACAATCCGTTCAGCGCGTTGCCGACAATCGACGGCGAAATTTGGAACGACAATCTCTATCGCAAGGCGCAACTGTGCAGCCTGCACGGGCAGAACAAGGACGCGCTAGCAAAGACGCGACTCGGAGCATGGGAGTACGACATCATTGGCACATGGTATAAGTGCAATATGACCGATGTCGCGGCGGCTATCGGACTGGCGCAGATGAGGCGGTATTCGAATCTACTGGCGCGCCGCAGACAGTTGATTGCCTGCTACGACGAGGCATTTCGCAACCTCGATGTAGCCGTTTTGCCTCACTATACAGCGCGATATTCATCGTCGGGGCACCTATATATAGTCCGTCTGCGTGGCAAAAACCGCGAGCAGACGAACCGCATAATCGAGCAGATGGCCAAACGGGGCATTGCTACCAATGTCCACTATAAGCCCCTGCCGATGATGACCGCCTATCATCGACTCGGCTTCGACATCGCTGATTTTCCGAATGCCTACAAAATGTTCGAGAACGAAATCACACTCCCGCTCAATACCAAAATGACGGACGAGGACGCGGAGTATGTTATCGAAAATTTTGTAAAAATCGTGGGCAACAGCCGATAGTGAGGCACAACCACACACGCTCAAAAACAATCTCCCCTATATGGCAATAACGTTTGACACAGATTTTCTGAATAACTTGTTCGAGCAGGCAAAAGCGAATCCGCGCCTGCGCCAAAATTTCGATTTGCGCAACTCCGAGTCCGACACCAGCCAGCGTATGCTCAATGCACTGTTGCCGGGGACTGCCGTGCCTATACATCGCCACGACGCGACTGCCGAAACGGTCGTCTGCCTATGCGGCAAGTTGGACGAGGTCATCTACGAGGCTCTGCCGTCGGCATCGGGCGTCGCCGAATACCGCGAGGTGCAACGCATTCGCCTCGCTCCTACGGAAGGGGCGTATGGCTGTCAAATTCCCAAAGGGGCATGGCATACGGTCGAGGTCGTCGAGCCGAGTGTGATATTCGAGGCGAAAGACGGCGCATATATGCCTCGCTAATCGGTGTGTGGGGTAACTTTTGTTTCGGGCGATACGCTGTATGGTGTATCGTCCGATTTTTGTTTGTAATATGCTGATAGCGATTCTGCGATTACCGCCGAACAGGGTACTTGCGCCAAGGAAACTATACTGAACAGAAGTTTTTTCTGCCGTAACAGCCGTCGAAACCGATTTTTTGCTATCTTTGTATGTTTTATTGCATAAATTTCAAGAATAATGATAACCCTTGAAGCGTTTAACTGGTTTCTGGTAGTGATGTCGCTCATCGCCGTCGTGGTCTTTGTCGCACTCTATTTTGTCGAGGCGGGCTACGGCTATCTGTTCAACCCCAAATTCGGATTTCCCGTGCCTAACAAAGTCGGTTGGGTATTGATGGAGTCGCCCGTATTTATCGCCATGTGCGTGCTGTGGGCATGCTCCGATGTGCGTTTCGAGGCGGCACCGCTCGTGCTGTTCCTCATCTTTCAGACGCACTATTTCCAGCGGTCGTTCATATTCCCGTTGCGTATGCGCGGCAACTCGAAGATGCCGTTCGGTATAGTGGCAATGGGTATGATATTCAACACGCTCAACGCGCTGATGCAGGGCGGTTGGATTTTCTACCTCGCACCGCAGCAAAACTACTATGATGATT
>JBNMLI010000253.1:0-2101 GCA_050874765.1 Alistipes sp. | reverse complement strand
TGCCACAAAACAGTGGTAGATGCCATCTCACTTGCTTGACGCGAGTGTGGCATGACTCTTTATCTCTTTGCGGTGGCGAACAGCCCCCGCAAATCAAACCACCCAAGTCATTGCGAGGCACGGAAAGTGCCGTGGCAATCTACCTTTGTGTAGTGGTTGGTGAATAGTGAATAGTGATTATTGAATGTCAAAAAATTAAAAAAAACAGAGTCATGCCACACGCGCCAAACGGCGCGTGAGTTGGCATCTACCGCTGTATTGCCTCCGCGCCTTTATACGCCTCTCCGCGCCATCGTAGAACTCGCAGTTCTCCCATTAAAAAAGGCGATTGATTCCCAAACAAAATCAATCGCCAATCATATTATATACGCTATGACTTATAGTGCTTCCAAGCGGCGGAGAATTTCGCCGAAGTCGGGGTGCGACGAGGCGAACTCGTCGAATGTTTGGTCGGTATGGCCCGCTTCGGGTACGTCGGAAATCATCTTGACGGCAACGACGGGCAGCCCTCCGCACTCGCGTGCGGCAATGGCGATAGCGGTAATCTCCATGTCGAAAATCGCCCGCTCGGTGCCAAAACGCCGTTTGATGGCGCGTATGGTGTCGGCATCGACAAACGTATCGCCCGTGAATACCGTAATTGCCTCGTTGCCTGCAAGCGGGTAGGGGTCGGTCAGTTCGGGTACGAAGCCGTCGGGAATGCCGTGGCAGTCGTGGTAGCGTGCCGTGTCGGGTACGACGATGTCGCCCTGTCGGAAGCCCTGCGTGCCTGCAACATAGCCCACAACAGCAATCATATCGAATCGTTTGTCGGCGCACGCCACAGCCAATGCCGTGTTTGCCGCCGCGGCAGCCTTGCCCACGCCCGAGCGCAAGACCGTGTAACTATGGCGCGTTGCGCCTGCGCGGGCGAGGGTCGCGAGCATCGACTCGTTCTCGCGCATGGTCGGTGTTATGACGAGTATGTTCATCGGCGGTGCGTTATTTTGCGATTACCTCCTCGACATACTTGCGCATAGCCTCGTTCGCCCCGTCGATGTCGTAGAGCGACGGATTGCCGCACTGAATCTCGTTCAGTCCGACGATGTCCTCCTTCGAGTGGAGCGGGAACACCTTGGCATAGACCTTGCGCAGAGCCTCCTTAATCTGCTCTGCCGTAACGTCGTTCATCGTCGAGAGGTAGAATCCCGTCTGGCAGCCCATCGGGCAGAACGACACGATGCTCGTGCCAATCTGCTCGTCCAAGCGCAGATAATATGCCATCAGATGCTCGATGGTGTGGACCGTACCCGACGAGAGCGGGCGGTGAGCCATAGGCTCGCAGAAGCGCAAATCCCACGAAAGCACCGCAAGCGAGTCGTTGATTGTATAGGTCGAGCGGAGATAGAGTCCCTCTTTGAGTGTCCGATGGTCAACATCGAACGACGATACTACCGATTTTTTCATAATTTGTTATCTGTTTATTTGTCAATAATTTGCTTGTTGCGCGGCAACTCCCATATCTCCATATCCTTGATTTGGTCGCCGTCGATGGTGAAGCGCACCGCCGTGCGCACGTTGTGGAAGCCGTAGCACCCTGCCGCACCGGGGTTGATGTGCAGCAGTTGATAGACGGGGTCGAAGATTATGCGCAGTATGTGCGAATGCCCCGCCACGAAGATGCGCGGGTGTGCCGCCTGAATGCGACGCAGAGCCTTCGGCTCGTAGTGGCGCGGATAGCCGCCGATATGCGTCATCAGGACGCTTACGTCCTCGACCTTGAAGAGTTCGAACTCGTCATACGTCCTGCGCATCATCGCGCCGTCGATATTGCCATAGACCGCCCGCAGGGGCTTGAATGCGGCAATCTCGTCGGCAAGTTCCAACGAGCCGACATCGCCAGCGTGCCAAATCTCATCGACATCGGCAAGAAATGCCCGCAGCGGCGCATCGAATGTGCCGTGCGTGTCCGAAATAACGCCTATTCTTCGCATCTGCCCTCCTCCGCGATTAGTTGCCGTAGTTGGACGACAGGTATTGTTTTATGCTGAACTTCGGAGGTCGCTTCCCGTGTTGCCAATCGACCACGCGCTCCTCCGTTTGCAGGCGCAGACCGCCGACG
>JBNMLI010000252.1:0-2107 GCA_050874765.1 Alistipes sp. | reverse complement strand
GTACATCTCCTTGTCCATCAGACGGAAGGCTATGGTCTTGTCGCCGACCAACGCTTGGTCGTGCGATTCGGCGTAGGCGACGGTCTTCACCTGCGGCAGTCGGTTGGTCATCACCGACCACATCTCGTTTATGTCCCACTGCTCGTCGCTTTGGTCTTTGAGCAACTTTATCCAATAGTCGGGTATCGCCATACCCAGCCGATAGTCGAACCCTATGCCGCCGTCCGCCACCGTGCGACACATACCCGGCATACCGCTCACGTCCTCGGCAATGGTAACTGCCGTCGGGCGGAACGAGTGTACGAGCGTGTTGGCAAGTGTCAGATATACAATCGCATCGCGATTGACCCCTTCGTCGAAAAACCGCTCTCGGCAATCGAACTCCGTGTAGCCGTGGTGGTGATATATCATCGAGGTTACGCCGTCGAAGCGGTAGCCGTCGAAGTGGAACTCGTCCAACCAATACTTTACGTTCGAGAGCAGGAAGTGCTGCACCTCGCGCTTGCCGTAGTCGAAGAGTTTGGAGTCCCAATACTTCTGATAGCCCGCCTCGCCCTCCTTCGAGTATTGATGTGCCGAGCCGTCGAGTTCGTTGATGCCCTCGTTGAGGTTCTTGACATAGTGGGCGTGTACCAAATCCATAATCACGGCTATGCCCATCGAGTGCGCCCGTCGGACGAGCGACTTCAACTCCTCGGGCGTGCCGAAGCGCGATGAGGGTGCGAAGAAACTCGAAACATGGTAGCCGAACGAGCCGTAGTAGGGGTGTTCGGCGATTGCCATAATCTGTACGGCATTGTAGCCGTCGCGCCGCACGATTGGCAACACCTTGCGCTCGAATTCGGCGTAGGTGCCCACCCCCTCGCGCTCCTGTGCCATGCCGATGTGGGTTTCGTAAATCAACAGCGGCTCGCACTGCGCTATGTCGAACGTGTCTGCCGACCAGTCGAAGGGTTGCGGAACCCAAAATTGTGCCGTGAAATTCTTGGTCTGCTCGTCCTGCACCACGCGCGTGGCGTAGGCGGGTATGCGGTCGTGCCAGCCGTTTGCGCCGTGGACGTGAATCTTGTAGAGCGAGCCGTGCGTCAGTCGGTCGCCATACATCGCGTCGGGCAGAAATATGCTCCACACGCCGTTCGCGTCCTTGTCCAGTCGCAACTGCGTGCGCTGCCAGCCGTTGAAGTCGCCGAACAGATAGACATCTTTCGCCTCGGGCAACCACTCGCGAAACCACCAACCGCACAACTCGTCGTCGTGCTGCCAGCCGAAATAGCGATAGCCGTTGGCATAATCGACTATCGAGCCGCTGCTGCGCTCGATGTCTTGCAGACGCTCGCGATACATCGCATTGCGGCGATTCAACTCCTCCTCCACAGGGCGCAACCACTCGTCCTGCTCGACCATCGGCAACCGTTTTTCACTCATATTTGGCACAGTTTACAGACAAATATAACACTTTTTCCCGAATGCACAAACTCCGCACGCCGTTTGGTCGTATGAAATTTTTTTGTATCTTTGGCTTTGCATTGTTTTGTGCAATACGAAATTTTTAACCAAAAATACATCAAACTATGTTCAAAGGACACCCCAAAGGCCTGTTGGCGGCGGCATTGAGTAATATGGGCGAGCGATTCGGCTACTATATTATGAACGCCGTGCTGCTGCTGTTTCTCGTCTCCAAATTCGGTCTGTCGGACACTACGGCAGGCATCATCTACTCGGTATTCTACTGCGGTATCTACGTTTTGAGCCTCGTCGGCGGACTTATTGCCGACCGTACCCAAAACTACAACAAGACTATCCAGTGGGGTCTTATCGTTATGGCTGCGGGCTACGTTGCCCTCGCCGTGCCGTTGTTCAGCAAGAGTGCCGACAACATCATCATGGACGGTGGCGGCGAGTGGTGGGGAATCCTCATCTTCACCTGCCTCGCGTTGTTCTGCATCGCCTTCGGTAACGGTCTGTTCAAGGGCAACTTGCAGGCCATCGTCGGCAAGATGTACGACGAATTCGAGGCTGCGGCTGCCGAGCGCGGCGACGAGGCTTTGCAGGCAGCCAAGGAGAAGCGCGATTCGGGCTTCCAGATTTTCTATGTCTTCATCAACAT
>JBNMLI010000251.1:0-2118 GCA_050874765.1 Alistipes sp. | reverse complement strand
GTGTTGCTCGCAATCCGCACTGCCGACTACAATCTGCGCCACTACACCGAGTTGGACGATTCGACCGTTGTGATGAACCTGCGTATGATTCTGCACTTCGTTGGCGATATGCACTGCCCGACGCACTCCTATTTCCCGGGTCCGCGCTGCTTCTGGCCATGCACACTCAACGGCAAGCCACAAAAGACTTTCCACGGCGTATATGACAAGATGCCGAATTTGCTCTACAAGAAGACCCCAGCCGAGGAGGTTGCCGCGCAAATCGACAATCTGAAAAAGGGTCAAATCAAGAAGGTGCAACGCGGCACGTTTGTCGATTGGGTGAAGGATATTGCCGACCGCAATGCCGTCATCTACGAGTGGAATCCGTTTAACACGGAGGAGCTGAATCCCGACACCGTCGAGCTTTCGCGCGAGTTGGTCAATACCCAAATGCGCAACGCGGGCTACCGCTTGGCACGCCTGCTGAACGAGTATTTCGATAAATAATCGGCGTTTCGGCATTAAGATACGGAGCAACCCTTTTCGGGGTTGCTTTTTTTTGCGGAGGGGCATAGTTTCCGTTTCCGCCCAAACGGCTACAATATAAATCGCTGTCCGAAGATGCGAACGGCGGAGCCGTCGCCGAGATACCGCTAAAAAAATCAAACACAATCATCTCGGCAACCCCCGAAGCCCAAGTCCGAATACCTGCGACTCCCATTTCGGAATCCGTCGGGCGACAAATTAGCGCGAGGGATTCGAACGGCGGAGCCGTCGCCGAGATACCACTGAAAATCAGACACAACTATCTCGGCAACCCCCGAAACCCAAGTCCGAATCCCACCCAACTCCCACAAATTGCGATGAGGGACTTGCTAGAAAAGCAAGTCCTTTTTTGTGCGACGGAGCGGAAAGATATTAAATATATTACGAGCGAAGGTCGCACAAAAAAAGAGTGATTGATTTACATCAATCACTCTCATCGCAATTTCTTCGTGGGAGTTGAGGGATTCGAACCCCCGACCCTCTGCTTGTAAGGCAGATGCTCTGAACCAGCTGAGCTAAACTCCCGTTTCGGGACTGCAAATATAGTTATTATTTGTGAAATACCAAACAACCGCTCCAAAAAACATCAAAAACAACGAATATTTTTTGTATATCAAAATTTTTGCATACCTTTGCATAAATATTTAGAATTATGGGAAAGAAGAACGAGCGTATAGGTATCATAAAACGCATTATTAAAGACGAACTCATCAGTTCGCAAGATGAACTTATACGTCATCTCGAACACCACGGAATCAGGGCGACGCAAAGCACGCTATCGCGCGACTTCAAGACAATCAACGTATTAAAGACTCCACACCCTGAAAAGGGATATGTATATGTGCTGGGCGAGAATATCGTTGGGGACAGTACAACGGGGGCGGCAAACCTCGACGATGCCATAATCGACATAAAGTTCTCGGGCAATATCGGCGTGATTGCAACCAAGTCGGGTTATGCAAGTGCGGTATCGGTAATTGTCGATTGCAGCAAGACGAAGGACATTCTCGGCACGGTTGCGGGCGACAATGCCATCATCTTAATCCTGCGCGAGGGTGTGCCGCACAAGACCATTGTCGATACGCTCAAAAAGGTATTCCCTGCTCTGAAATACGCCGAATAAGTCATTCGCAAGGGGAGGAATAACCGACAGAAATACGGCACAGAAGGCGTTGTAGCGCACATTTTGCCTGCCGTACAGCCTGTGTAAACACAAATAGTAACGCTCTGCATTGCAGAGCGTTACTATTTGTATATTTATGCAAAACACCCGCTACCTTATAGCGTCGGCAACCACCTCCGACAAATCGCGCACCGTGCTCTTTGCCGTTCGTGCGAGTGCCTTTTTGCAGAGCGGGCAGGCGGTAACGATGGTCTGTGCGCCCGTGGCATCGAGTTCGGCAGTAACGGCGGAGGCGATGCGCAGTTGCTGTGCGTCGGTTATGGCGGTGTTGGCAAGCGACGAGCCGCAACAGAGAGCCTCCTCGCGAGTGTGTGCCGGCTCGGCGAGTATGCCGAGAGCCTCGATTACCTCGCGCGGAGCGTCGTAGATACCGCCTCCGCGACCGAGTTCGCAAGGGTCGTGGTAGG
>JBNMLI010000250.1:0-2156 GCA_050874765.1 Alistipes sp. | reverse complement strand
GAAACCATAGGTGCGCGTCATCGGGTAACTGCCCGTTTCGACACCGCGGTAGAGCGACGAACCTGCGAGCGATGCGACTTCGGGGTCGAACTGCGGGAAGTTGGTGATGCAGAATACGTTGGTCATAAAGAATGCGAACGTAACGCCCGTGAATACGCGCGAGGCGGCGCACACCTTCTTCGGTAGGTCGTAACTTATGCGCAACTCCTTCATTTTCAGGTAGGAGGTGTCGAACGTGTTTTGCTCGACATTGTTGCGGTGCCAAACGTAGGTCGAATAATAATCGACGATGTCGGTCGTAACGGTTCTGTTCCGTTGGAATGTGCCGTCGGCATTCAGGTTTACGCCGTCGTGAATCAGACCGTCGTAACGACCCGCAAGCGAGTTCTTGTTCTTGCCCATATACGAGAATATGGCGTTGGTGAGCGAATATGCCTTGCCGCCGACCGATGCGGCGAACGAGGTCGATATGCCCAAGCCCTTCCATTTGAGCGAGAGCGTCATACCCGCTTTCCAATCGGGGTAGATACTGCCCAAATCCTTCAACTTTTCGCTGATGACGGGATTGCCCGTTTCCGAATCGACAATCACCTTGCCCGAGCAATCGACGCGCCGACCGTCGGCATCGTAGTAGAATGCCCCTTGCGGCGCACGCTCGTAGCCGACACCGTAGATTCTGCCGAGTTCCGTGCCGGGGTAGGCGTAAATCAGTACGCGGCTGCCGATGGTATTCTTGTTGAGTTGCCAAACATCTACGCCGGGAGCCAACCTGACAAGGCGGTTCCAGTTCTTCGACCAGTTGAGGGCGATGTTGAGTTTCCAATCCTTGTTGTTGCGTATTGGTTTGATTTCGGTCGAAATCTCTACGCCGTTGTTGCGCACCTTGCCGGCATTGATGACGTGGGTCGATGCGCCAGTAATCCAATCGGTCGGTACGGTGATGATTTGGTTGGTGGTGTTCGAGTCGTAGTACGCAACGTCGAACGACCATATTCCGCGGAAGAGTTTAGCCTCCAAGCCGACCTCCCAACTCTCGACGTTCTCGGGCTTCAATCGCGCGTTTTTGAGCGATGCGGCGAGTTCGTAGGAGGTGGTGAACGACGAGTTGATGGTGTAGGCATCGATTAGCTGATAGGGGTCGGTGTCGTTACCGACGTTTGCCCACGAGCCGCGCACCTTCAAAAGGTTTATCCACGATGTACGCTCGTTGAGGTGGAATACCTCGCTCAGCAGCACGCTCGCCGACACGGAGGGGTAGAAATAGGAGTTGTTGCCCTTGGGCAGTGTACTCGACCAGTCGTTGCGCCCCGTGATGTCGATGTAGAACATATCGCGGTAGCCGATTGTCGCAAAGCCGTAGAATGAGTTGATACTCTTCGAGCGGCGTATTGACTTGGTGAGCAGTGTCCCGCGCGTGTTAGACAACATATAGACGTTCGGTACGTCCAACATACTCGCTTTGAGCAGAATGTTGTTGTACTTATAGACCATGTTGTTGCCGCCGAACGAAAGGTTGAGCGACAGACCGTTGGTGAAATCCTTTTTGTAGGTGATGAGGAAGTCGGTGTTCACCTCCAACTTGCGCACCGTCTGCTCGCTGTACATACCTTGCGAATAGGTCATAGTATAGTATGGCTTCTGCTGTGTGCGGAAGTCGTTGCTGAAATCGAGTCCCGAACGGAACATGACGGTCAATTCGTTAGGAATGATACTGCCCGTTACGCTCACATTGCCATAGACGCGGTCGCGACTCTGGGTGTTGAGGTGCTCGTAAACAATTGAATAGGGATTGTCGAGCGTGCCGTCGATTATGTAGCCTCCGTCGTCGCCCTCGTGGTAGAGTTTTTCGCGCCCCGATTTGTAGAGGTTGTAGTAGTCCTTGACCGACACCGCTCCGTTGTTCCACATAAGCGATTTGAGCGGAGTGGCATTGCTGTAACCCGCAATCGGCAGGTTATCGGAATTTTTGCGCAGGTAGGTGATTTTGGCTTGCGCGCTGATATACTTGTTCTTGCTGCTCGAAGCCGAGAAACTTACGTTTTGGGTGTTGTAGCCCGTATTCGGCACAATCCACGAGTTGCGCGAGTCCTTGACCGAAACGCGCATCGACTGTCCTTTGCCGTCGCCAGCATCGACCGAAGCGAGTTGGTGTAGGT
>JBNMLI010000249.1:0-2166 GCA_050874765.1 Alistipes sp. | reverse complement strand
TGCGGCATCGGTCTGTTCGGTTTTGAGGTAACTGTCGCCCAAGCAGAAGAGCGCGTCGTTCAAATAGTAGCCCTTCGGATATTGTGCGACATAGTGTTCGAGTTGCGGCACCGCCTCGGCTACTTTGCCCGCGAGGTAGATGTTTTGTGCCGAACGGAACGAGAGCGAATCGCGCGTCATCTGGCTCAAATCGCACTCCACACCCGTGCGCTCGGCGTATGCGAAGTAGGCATCGACATCGCCCTTATCGACATATATTTCGCGCACGCTCTGCATGGCGTCTTTTGCCGCCTGCGACTGCGGAGCCGCCGTAATCACCTTGTCGTAGCAACCGAGCGAACGCTCCTTGTCGCCGAGGTTGAAATAAATCAGACCCAAATCGAGCAGTGCAGGTGTACAGAACGGCGATTCGGGCGACGAAGCGACGAGTTGCTCCAACACCGTCGCACCGTCCGAATAACGTTCCTGCGAAACGTAGGTGCGACCGAGTTCGTAGGCAGCATCGTCGGTGTAGTCGCCGCGGTTGTCCGCCACAATCTGTTTGAGCAACGCGATTTTCGGCGCGCTCTTGCCGAGCAGACCCAACGCTATCGCCCGCTGGTATTGTGCATAGTACTGTTCCGCCGTTCCAATCTGCGCCGCCGCCTCGTAATTCTTTACCGCAGGCTCGAAATCGCGCAACGCAAATTGCGTATCGCCCAAGCGGCACAAGCCGTCGGCGCGGTAGTTGTCGCGTTTCTTATAGAGCCACGCAAAGCCCTCGAACGAACGGCGTGCCTGCGCCATATCGCCAAGTGCGAAGTAGGAGTAGCCGAGGTTGTAGAGCGACATCTTATACTCGTTCGCACTCTTGGGAGCGCGTTTCAAGTAGTAGTTGTAATCGGTAATAGCCTTCGTGTAGTCGCCGCGGTTGAATGCGATTTCGCCCAGCCAGAACGAGCAGAGCGCGTTGTATTTCGGGCTTACGCCGACTGCCATCGACTCCTCCAAAGCCGCCTGCGCCTGCGCCGTATCGCCTGACGCGAATGCCTCTATACCGCGGAAGTAGGCGATTTTCTGCAACGCCGTCTTGATGTTGCCGTCGGGATTCTCGACCGTCTTTATGGCGTTGTATGCCATATCGTAATCGCGCGAATTGTAGTAGGCAGCCACCAGCAGTTCGCGAGCCTCGTTGGCACGCGCCGACGACGGGTATTTGTTCACATAGCGTGTAAGCACGTTTATCGACTCGTTGAACGTACCGCCACCCGTTTCAAAGAGCAGTTTGCCGTAGTTGAACAGAGCGTCCTCGGCAATGTCGTTATCGAACTTCTCGTCGGCAGCCATTGCCAGCGAATAGATTGCCAGACGCTTGTTGCCCGTCTTGATGTAGCAATCGGCAAGGTGATACGAGGCGTTCTGCGCCAACGCATCGTCGCCCGTGCAGACCTTGCGCAGAGCATCGATTGCGCCCGTGTAATCGGTCGTGCGATAGGCACAATAGCCTAAAAGATAGTTCTCCTCGCGACCCATCTCGCCACCGCTGTCGCGATACATCTTCATATATTGGAGTGCCTTTCCGTAGCCCTCCTTACGATACCACGACTCTGCCAGCAGGCGCATCAACTCGGGGCGTTTCGCCTCGACCGTCTTTGCCATAAGGTCATCGCCGTAGCGGATTACATAGTTGTAGTTGCCGCGGGCAAACTCTATTTGGAGCAGATAGTAGGGAACTATCGGCGCGTATGCCTCGCTGCGCTGCAACGCCCGAAAGCCACGCTCGGCACCCTCGTAGTCGCCTTTGCTGTAACGGATATATGCCTTGTAATAGGTTGCGTGGTCGGCATAGACGCTCGTCGAAGCGACCTTGTCGAAATGTGCATAGGCGGCATCGTAGTTGCCGCGAACGAACTCGGTGTATCCGCACCTTATGTCGTATTTCTCGCGGTCGGCTATGTTGAGAGCCTTGTACGACACCTTGGCAAACTCCGCCTCCGCCTTCGCGAATTCGTCGTTCTCGCAATAATAGACCGCCAGCAGGAAATGGAGGTCGTTCACATGTACCGATTCGGGATAGACCGACAGGAAATTGAGTATGCGCTGTTCGGCATTGGCGTCTTTGAGTTCGATGGCACACACCGCCAATCCGAATTCGATTTGGCGATGCAGACTCATACGGTCGGAAGG
>JBNMLI010000248.1:0-2169 GCA_050874765.1 Alistipes sp. | reverse complement strand
AGAAACGGTCCATCAGTGTTGTCAGTGCCGAACTGAACAGCCAGTAACAGAGAAAGTATGTCGAGAGGTTCATCAGTATGGCGGCATTTACATTCACGAATCTTATTCCGACGAAGAAGTGCACCGAATAGTTGGCGGCGAGCAATAACAACGCAATGCCCATAATCCGCCTCGAACGCAGATAGTTCTCAAATATGCTCTTCTCGGGGACTTTCGCAAACAGAAAATAGACCCCGAAAAATATCATCAGCGGCAACGCAATACAAAGTGAGTAGCTGTACATTGGCAATCCGATTCAAAATCAACTGCAAATGTACAAAAAAACAGTGAATAGTGGATAGTGAATAGTGGTTAGTGGTGGTTAGTGAATAGTGATTAGTGGTTAGTGAATAGTGGTTAGTGGTGGTTAGTGAATAGTGATTAGTGGATAGTATTTTGCAAATACAATTAAAGAGTCATGCCACGCTCGCGATAAGCGAGCGAGTTGGCATCTACCATTGTTTAGTGTTTAGTGAATAGTGGTTAGTTTGTAGGAGAACTATGAGTTCTGGAAGTTGCAATTTCCCGGTTCTCCTATTTCTCCCAGACCTCCTAGCCCTCCTAGAATAAGGCGAGTGATTTTGTGCTGGGCGCGAGAGGATTTGCCGAAGATATTTGAGGGGTTTTCGTTTGTCGAGCGAGGTGTATAGCGGTGGCTATATAACGAGCAAGACAAGCGAAAACAGCCAAATAGAACGCCAAAAACCGACGCGCCCAACACAAATCAATCGCCAAGCACGTGATATGCTATCCGTTATACAAAAGTCCTTTGTCGCGCAGTGCCTTTTCGACCAACTTCGCCCCGAGCGGACACTCGGCGCACCGCTCTGCACGGCAATACTCCGTAGCAAGTTGCAACAACGCCTGACTCTCAAAGGCATTGTGAGCCTTGATGCCGTAGGCATACCAGCGACGCAGAAACTGATTGTTCTCGGCGGGTGTCGCCTCCAAAAGCGAAATAGCACTTTCGCGCAGGCGGTCGCTATCCACATAACTGCCGTATGCAAATTGCAGTGGCGCAACGAGATTGATGCCCAGCAACGCGCTCTTTTCGCGTCCTATGCGCTTGGGAACATCTGCCGACAACTCGGCAGGCACGAAGTGCGACGACCAATACTCCGAAGCCTCGACACCGAATAGCCGCTCCATATCGGCGGGCGTGCGACAGTCGAGCAACGCATTCATCACAAACTCCTTCTGCGACAGGAACGATGCAATCTGCGCAAGCCTTAACACGGGGTGATTGTACGGACGCACACCTGCCATGCGCCACTCGGTAGCCCGCATCGGTAGCAGTTCGTATTTCTTTGCAAGATAGAGATATTCGCTTTTGAGCGCGAGTATGTAGTCGTCGTCCTTGTAGTTTGCCAACAACCCCGATGTGCCTATAAGCAACGCCTCAATGGCGAGTGGCGACTGCTGCTCGCGCATAATGACGGAGTAGGTGGCTATCTTCGCAAGTCGTTCGTATGCAGCGCGATTGCCCGTAACGTCCATCGCACGGAACATCATTGCGTAGAACGTCTGATTCCAATTTTCGCCCGAGGCAATGTATATCTCTCGGATTTTATGATACTTGCGCATCAGGCGGTCGTATGCCGCATCGATGAGAATCTCGCTGCGATGCGCTTCGTCGAGCGCACGCAGATAGCCTCCGCACGCCAACGATGATGCACCCTTTTGCAGATTGGTTATCAGTCGTTTGCGCTCGTCCATCGGCTACAACATATTGAGTTCCATCAGAGCCTCGTCCGACAACATGCTCTTGTCCCATGCCGGCTCGAAGACGAGTATCACGTTCACCTTCTTGACACCCTCGACCTTGCCGACCTGCGTGTTCACGTCTGCCACCAACTGGTCGGCAACAGGGCAGTTCGGCGCGGTGAGCGTCATCTGTATGGTAACCTCGCCCGAGGGGTCGTAGTCGATATTATATACCAATCCCAAATCGTAGATGTTTACGGGGATTTCGGGGTCGTATATGTTTTTCAGCGTGAGAATAATCTGTTGCTCGACTTTCAGTATATCTTCCGGTTTCATTTTCTTTCCTTTCGTCGTTTCTGCGTTTCGCTTTCTTTTCTTTCGGCACTCTTTCGCGCTTTCGTTTCCTTTCTTTTCGTTACCTTTTCT
>JBNMLI010000247.1:0-2189 GCA_050874765.1 Alistipes sp. | reverse complement strand
ACCCGTACCCTTGCGCATCAGAGCCTTCAAGTCCTCGAAATAGGTCTTATAGACATCGCGCGGCATAGCCTTATGCTCGGCGCAGACTTTGGCTGCCATGCCGACAACCTCGCCAATCAGACCGCAGGTACGCATCACACGGGTCGAGCCGAGTGCGATGTGCGTAACGCTGATGTTACGGCCTGCCATAAACATATTGGCTACGTCCTTCGAATAGAAGCAGCGGTAAGGGAGTGCGTAGAAGTCGATTGGCGTAAGCACACCGTAGGACATCCACTCTGCCTTCGGGTAGTCGCGGCTGTTCTTCTCCATCGGGTAGTGCTGGTCGATACGCCATGTGGTGGTGCAGGTTTCGTCCTCGTGGCGGATTGGACGAGTCAAATCCTGCTCGCGCAGAATGTAGTCGCCCATGACGCGGCGCGACTCGCGCTTGCCCGAAACGTGCGACACCCAAGTGAGGTGGGTGCACTGCCAATCCTCCTTCTTGGAGTAGCGGTTCTTGCAGTAGGAGAAGGTCGAGTAGGCAACGTACATACCGTAGTCGCGAATCTTCTCGGCATCGGCGATTTGGTCGTCCATCATACCGACCTCCCAATACCAGTTGGCGCGGTGGACAGGCTCGACGGTATATTCATCGAGTTTCAAGCCCCAATCGAGCGAGTCGGGGAAGATGCAAGGGGTATTCCAATCCTCGCAGTACCACTCGATGGATACGCCCATGGTCATATCGTCAGCCTTCTCGGGAGCGAGCGACTCGTTGAACTCGGAACGAGCCTCGCGACCCATACGGCACTCTGCACCTGCCATAACTGCCAAGTGGGCATCGCCCGTACAGTCGGAGAAGTAGGTACCGCTGATTTTGATGCGGTTTTGGCGAGTTGCCTCCTGCGCTACGACAGAGGCGATTTTGTCGCCCGCCTTCGTAACCTCAACGACCGTGTAACCCATAAAGAGGGTGATATTTTTCTCTGCCTCGACAACGCGCATCTTCTTGTCGTCCTGATAGTGGTGCGCGCCACGGGCATTACCGATACGGTCGGGACCGATTTCGTTGAGCAGGTAGCCGAGCGACGGATATGGGTCAACGTTAATCTGACCGCCCAAGCCGACACGCACCTCGGAGGAGTTGTTGCCACCCAGAACATAACGGTCCTGAATGAGAGCCACCTTCAAGCCCAAACGAGCCGCTGCGAGCGAAGCGCAGATACCCGAGATACCGCCACCGACGACAACGAAGTCGAACGAGCCTTTGTCCTCGGGCGCATTCTCGCCGAGCAGAGCCTTGCGCACCTCGAAATAGGCATCGAGCGTGTCGGCAGGGACTTCGTCGGTTTGGGTGAGGATAACGGCATCGCAACGGCCGTCGAAGCCCGTCAAATCGTGCAGAGCAATGGTGTGCTTACCCTTTTTGAGGGAGAACTTGCCGCCCTTCTGCCAGTACCAGTTTACCTTGTCGGTACCGAAGGTTGCCTCGTCAGCCTTGCCATCGACGAGCACTTGGAAGATGCCCGGCGTAGGACCGTCGGACCAATGTTTTGTCCAGTTTTTGGTACGCACCAAGAGCGTATATTCGCCATCGGCAGGGACTTCGATTTCGGTCGTGGCATCGTTTGCCAGCGGAGTACCGATACCGTGAGCCATCAGGTAGGACGAACCCATTTGGAGTACGAATTGTTGTTCGACAATCCAGTCGCCGTGGTTGGCGAAGGTCGTGGCAAGAGCCATAACCGAGTTTTGTTTGTTCATTTTCATGGTTGTATAAGTGTTTATTGTTTATGTTGTTTGTTTTGTTCGTTTAGCAATCTTCGCTGCGGGCAGCGGTGGTGTCAATCAGTGTATAGACCTGCATATAAGGGACATCGGTACGACCTACGCCCTTGCGCATCAGAGCCTTCAACTCCTCCAAGTAGGTGTAATAGACATCGCGCGGCAATGCCTTGTGGCGACGGCATACGGAGGCTGCCATGCCGACAACCTCGCCCATCATGGCGGTGGTACGCATCACACGCACCGTGCCGAGAGCAATGTGGCTGACGCTGATGTCGCGACCCGCCATAAACATATTGGTGATATCCTTGGAGTAGAAACAGCGGTAAGGTATCGGGTAGAAGCCCAGCGGGTCGAGATGACCGCACGAGAGGTACTCGCGACCCGGGAAGAGCTTGCTGTTCTCGGGGTCGGGATAGTGT
>JBNMLI010000246.1:0-2214 GCA_050874765.1 Alistipes sp. | reverse complement strand
GTGTTGTAGATAGGGTATATCATAAACGGCAGGAAGTTGTAAACCATACCGAAAATGAGTGCGCCCTCGCCGAGCGGAATACGCACGAAGTCGAACAGAGCGACCGTTGCGAGCGTGCGCACGAGTATGTTTATCCACATCGGCAGAATGAACAACACGACCGTGATTTGCGAGCGATTGAGTTTGCGATTGCTCAAAATATACGCCGCAGGGTAGCCCAGCAGTATGCAGAGCAACGTCGTGATGAGGGCAACGCCGATGGAGTAGATAAAGGTGTTGATTGCCTCGGGTTGCGTGGCGAACTTGACGAAGTTTTGCAGCGAGAAGTTGCCCGCATTGTCCTTGAACGCATACACGAAAATCAACAGCAGCGGCAGTACCACGAAAATCAGCAGAAAAATGAAATAGGGTATTGCCCAACTCGACCGTCTGGTCAGGAATCTCGAAACAGTGTTCATCTCTTTGCTCTGTTAGACACGTTTGGTAATACGCATATTGTCCGGCGCGATGTTGATGCCGACCAAGTCGCACTTGTCCCAAATATCGTTGGTATCGACATAGATGTCGTCGCCCGCCTCGGTGCGGACGGTCAGGTGGTAGTGGTTGCCCTTGTAGAGTATGAAGTGTACCTCGCCCGTAAGCGTGCCGTCTTCCTTGTCGTCGAGCAAATCGACCTTGCCGAAATCGACACGCACGCGCACCTTGTCGCCCGCCTGCAAGCCGCAGTCGCGGCACTCGAACTCGGCACCGAGCATCTCGACGCTTGTCGGCGAGAGCATCGTACCCTCGAAGGTGTTGCAGGTGCGCTCCTTGCGCATGACGTGAATGTCGGACGGCTTGATGAACATACCCACCGTACTGCCGACCTCGAAAGGATTGTAGTCCTGAATCATCAGCTCGTAGCCCTTGTCTGTTTCGACCAACATCTCGTAGTGGACACCCTTGAAGATGCACGAGGTTACCTTGCCCGTGAATTTGGCATTGTCCGCCTGCGCAATTATATAGATATCCTCGGGGCGCACGACGACATCGACCTCGGCATGCTCGCCGAAGCCCTCGTCCACACACTCGAACGTGTGGCCGATGAACGACACCTCGCGGTCCCGTATCATCATACCGTTCAGTATGTTGCTCTCGCCGATGAAGTCCGCGACGAACGAGTTGTTAGGCTCGTTGTAGATGTCGGTCGGAGTGCCGATTTGCTGAATGTTACCCTCGCTCATGACCACGATGGTGTCGCTCAAAGTCAGTGCCTCCTCTTGGTCGTGGGTAACGTATATGAAGGTGATACCCAGTGTCTTGTGCATCTCCTTCAACTCCATCTGCATATCCTTGCGCATTTTCAGGTCGAGTGCGGCGAGCGGCTCGTCGAGCAACAGCACCTTCGGCTGATTGACGATGGCGCGGGCGATGGCCACGCGCTGCTGCTGACCACCCGAGAGCGAATTCACATCGCGGTCCTCGTAGTCGGTCATACTAACCATTTTCAACGCCTTGCGCACGCGCTTGTCCATCTCGTCGGACGGCACTTTGTTGAGTTTCAGTCCGAATGCGATGTTGTCGTAAACGTCCAAGTGCGGGAACAGCGCGTAACGCTGGAACACCGTGTTGAGCGGACGGCGATGCGGCGGAATGTCCGAAATGTCGTTGCCCTCCATGGTGATTGTGCCGCTGTCGGCTCGCAGAAAACCCGCCAGCATGCGCAGCAGGGTAGTCTTGCCACAGCCCGAAGGACCGAGGAAGGTGATGAATTCGCCGCGCTTGATTTCGAGGTTTATATCGTTGAGAACCACCTTGTCGCCAAACGATTTGGAGAGGTGTTCTATCTTTATTATGGAGTCGTTATTGCTCATCTTTCTCTGAAAAAAAGTGATTCCGTGTTTATTTGTTGCGATGACGCATAATGGTATTGACCAGATTGAAATAGTAGGTTGCGCCAACCGTCAGAGCGACATGGTCGGAGTAGTTGTTGGCACAAACTACGGCGTGCAGTCGCAAATCCTTGCTGTTGCGCAGCGGGTAGAAGTGGAGTCCGCCGCCGTAGAAAACATAATCTTTGTTGCGCATAATCCCTGTCGGAACTATTCCGTCGCCCATCTCCCACTCGTCGCCATAGCCGAACATATCCTCCTCGCCGTGGCGGTATTCGTAGCCGCCCTTGATGAATAACTCTGCCTTGTCGTTCAGATTGTAGCACAGCTTGCCCGTGAGCGT
>JBNMLI010000245.1:0-2252 GCA_050874765.1 Alistipes sp. | reverse complement strand
GCCGAGAGCGTCATCTCCGCACCATCGGCGGCAAACAAGGCTATCGGAGTAAAGAGGGTTACGGCAAGCAGTGCCGCCGCCAGAAGCAGGTACAATGTCTGAATGCGTTGTATCATAATCGTTTGTCTATAAGATATTTGTTTCTGTCGCTCGAATTGCGGTTGATAAGTTCGCCGATAAAGCCCGCCAAAAAGAGTTGCACGCCCAACACGATGGCAAGTATAGCCAAATAGAAAAGCGGTTGGTCGGTTGCGGCACGCAACGGCAGGTCGTGGAACTGTTTATAGAGTTTGTCGGCAATAATCCAGACAGTCGTGAATCCGCCGAAAAGGAACATCAGCGTACCCAACCCGCCGAAGAAATACATCGGCGACCGTCCGAATCGCGACATAAATGTTACTGTTATCAAATCGAGATAGCCCTTCAACATACGCTCCATGCCGAATTTCGACTTGCCGTATTTACGCGCGTGGTGGCATACCTCTTTCTCGCCTATACGCTTAAAACCTGCATACTTCGCCAAAATCGGAATGTAGCGGTGCATCTCGCCATAGACCTCGACCGACTTCACGACGGCACGGCGGTAGCATTTCAGCCCGCAGTTGAAGTCGTGCAACGCGATGCCCGACACGTGGCGAGCCGTCCAGTTGAAGAATTTGCTCGGCAGTCGCTTGGAGAGCGGGTCGAAACGTTTGCGCTTCCAGCCCGACACCAAGTCGTAGCCCTCATCGACAATCATTCGGCGCATGGCAGGGATTTCGTCGGGCGAATCCTGCAAATCGGCGTCCATCGTGAAGACCACCTCGCCTTCGGCTGCCTCGAAACCGCAATATAGTGCAGCAGATTTGCCATAGTTGCGCATAAAGCGTATGGCGTGCAACGACTCGGGATATCGGTTTTTCAGGTCGAGAATCGCCTCCCACGAGCCGTCCGCCGAACCGTCATCGACCATAATCACCTCGTACGAGAGTGCCTCGGTGTGACACACGCGGTCAATCCACGCCATCAGTTCTGGCAGGGATTCGCGCTCGTTGTAGAGCGGCACGACGACCGATATGTCCAATCTATTCTGCATCGTTGTTATCGAACATCACAGGCGAGCGTTTTACCAATCCAGCGACAATAAGTCCCACAAGCGTTCCGCTTATAAAGTAGTTGGATATGCCCGAGAAGACCGACATAAGCATCGACGGCTCTGCCTGCTCCCTGATTTGGGCAAACATCTGATTGTAGGTATTCGACAGCGATGCCGGCATATTGCTTGCCGAGAGCAGATTTTTGTAGGTTTGCACTATACCCGAGATATAGTTGTCGTAGCCGACAACGCAGTGGCGGAACAGATAGGCACCGACTGCCACGATAATGCCCGCCAGCACCGAAACGACAACCGCGTAGCCCAGTCCCGAGCCATAGGTGAAGTATTTGACTCCTTGTTGGCTCGCCAGCACCGAGAGCGAATAGTGCTTGGTGAAACGGTATATCAGCCACACATAGAGTATGGCGACGGCGATTATCTCCACGCCCATTACGCCGACCCAGCCGAGTGTGCCTTTATAGAGCAGTACCGCCTGCTCGAAAATGTTGGAAACGAGCATTATAAAGCCCAGTATCGCGCCTTTCGACAGCGCATCGTGCAAGAATTTGTTTTCGTTCATCTGCTTCGTCAATATCTTCGATTGCAAATATACACATTTATTTGATATTTCGTCGCTTCAACTCTGCCGAATATTTACGCGAGTTGGCGGCATGTTCGGCAAGCGTGCGTGCAAAGTTGTGGCGACCGTCGAATTCGGGACGGGCGCAGAAGAACAGGTAATCGCTCTTCTCGTAGTTCAGCACTGCATCTATCGCCGCAATGCTCGGTATGCAAATCGGACCCGGCGGCAAACCGCGACGGCGGTAGGTGTTGTATGGCGAATCGCAACGCAGATGCTCGTTCAGCACTCGGCGCAAATCGAAGCGTTGCAATGCGAATTTCACCGTCGGACACGCCTGCAACGCCATTCCGCGGCGCAGGCGGTTGATATAGACGCCCGCGATTTTAGGCATCTCGTCGCGTTGCTTGGTCTCTTCGTAGATTATCGAGGCAAGCGTCATCACCTCCGTGCGCGACAATCCCGTGCGGGCGAGTTTCTCGTCGCGTACGCCACGCCAAAAGTTGTCGTACTCGCGACGCAAGCGGCGCAGCAAGTTGTCGGGCGATGTCGTCCAATAAACCTCGTATGTGTTGGGAACAAACATCGCCATAATGC
>JBNMLI010000244.1:0-2260 GCA_050874765.1 Alistipes sp. | reverse complement strand
GTGCCGATGCCCTGCGCGGACGGCATGTGCTGCTGGTGGACGATGTCTTCACGACGGGTGCAACCGTCATCTCGTGTGCCGAGGCGATAATCGCCGCTTGCGGAGGCGATGTGCGCATAAGCGTAGCCACGGTGGCGGTTTCGCGCAAGGAGTTGGGCGAAGATTAAAAGTTTTGCGCTCGTGTCTGCCCAATAATCGCTAAATTTACTACCTTTGCTTGCTGAAACTCAACCGAACGACAATGGCAAAGGATTTCAAACAATCTACCAACAACAAAGAGGCTTACGACGCTTTGGTACCCGATGCGGCGGGCAATGTTCCGCCTGCGGCGGTCGAATTGGAAGAGGCTGTGCTCGGTGCACTGATGCTCGAAAACGATTCGATTTCGACGGTGCAGGAGTATCTGACCGAATCGGCATTCTATACCGAAGGACACCGCCTGATATACCGTGCAATCGACGAATTGGCGCAGGCGCGCAAGCCGACCGACCTCTACACCGTAATCGAGCGGCTCAAATCGAAGCGCGAACTGACGAAGGTCGGCGGTGCGGCATACCTCGTGCAACTGACACAGCGCGTCGGTTCGGCGGCGAATGTCGAGTTCCACTCGCGAATCATCGCCCAGAAATATATCCAGCGCGAGCTGATTCGCTCTGCCATCGAGATACAGAAGCGTTCGTACGACAATGCGGTAGATGTTACCGACCTCATCGGCTTTGCCGAGTCGGAGATTCTGAAAATCACCGAAGGACACGTCAAACGTTCGGTGCAGAGTGCGTCGGACATCTTGCGCCGAACAATACTCCAAATCGAGGAGGCGGGCAAGAACGACTCGAAGTACAGCGGCGTGCGCTCGGGCTTCACCGCGCTCGACAACATCACGCTCGGTTGGCAACCCTCCGACCTGATTATCGTCGCGGCGCGTCCGTCGATGGGTAAGACGGCATTTGTGCTTTCGATGGCACGCAATATGACGGTCGCCTACGAAACGCCCGTTGCCTTCTTCTCGCTCGAAATGTCCGCCACGCAGCTTATGACGCGATTGATAGTTGCCGAAACGGGTTTGACGGGTACGCAAATCCGTAGCGGAAAGCTCTCGCCCGAGGAGTGGAAGATGCTCGAAACGCGCACCAAACCGCTCGGACTGGCTCCGCTCTACATAGACGATACGCCCGCGCTCTCGATTTTCGAGTTTCGCTCGAAGGCGCGACGACTCTATGCCCATAGCGATATCAAACTGATAATCATCGACTACCTCCAACTTATGACGGGCGGCACGCAGGACAACAAGGGTAACCGTGAGCAGGAGGTGGCGTTCATCTCGCGAACGCTCAAAGCGATAGCCAAGGAGTTGAATGTGCCGATTATAGCCCTTTTGCAGTTGAACCGTACGACGGAGGCGCGTGGCGGCTCGAAGCGTCCGCAGTTGAGCGACCTGCGTGAGTCGGGAGCCATCGAGCAGGACGCCGACATCGTGGCATTTATCCATCGTCCCGAGTACTACGGCTTCACGCAGACCGAGGACGGACTGCCGACGGCGGGTCTTGCCGAAATTATCTTGGCAAAACACCGTAACGGCGCGGTAACCGATGTACGACTGAAATTCCTCAAAGACCAAGCGCAGTTTGCCGACTACGACGACCTCTCCGCTGCGGCAGAGAGCGGTGGCGAGCAGTATGAAGACTATGCCAGCGGTGGCGAATCCTTCGCACCGCAGAGTTCGGTTCCGTCGGCTTTGCAGGCGGGTGCACCGACCGAATTTGATATGCAACGACAGCCGTCGAAGCCGAAAGACGACGTGCCGTTTTAGTGTTTTGTAAACAAAGCAGATAATTTATAGCAACCATCAACCGAAGAGTATGTTTGTACGGTGTTTCGCGGGAGCGATTGTCGGAATCAGAGCCGTCGGCGTTACGGTCGAGGTCAATGTCGCAGGCGGCGGCATAGGTCTTTATCTGGTCGGTCTGCCCGACAATGCCGTCAAGGAGAGCGAACAGCGTATCCGTGCGGCGTTCGAGAACTCGTCGCGCCGTATGACGGGCAAAAAGGTGGTGGTCAATCTCGCCCCTGCCGACCTGCGCAAGGAGGGTTCGGGTTTCGATTTGCCGATTGCCGTCGGCATACTCGCCGCCACGGAGCAGGTCGTGGGCGACAAATTGGCGGATGCGATGTTCGTCGGCGAGTTGTCGCTCGATGGCGGAGTGAAGCCCGCGCGCGGAGTACTGCCGTTGGCGGTTATGGCGAAGGAGCAGGGCTTGCG
>JBNMLI010000243.1:0-2268 GCA_050874765.1 Alistipes sp. | reverse complement strand
GGAGCGGTCGTCCCGACGACCGCTCCACCATAAAACCGAGCAGGAATCCGATTGCGGAAAACGGCTAACTCGGTTTCGACGGATTATCCTTGCCGAAGCCGAAGTGGCGACGGTATTCGAGCGTGGAGTTTTGCAGATGCTTCTCGACGGCTCGCACCGAAATGCCGCACCGCTCGGCTATCTCGCGGTGGGTCAGACCTTCGATACGGCTCATATAGAAGATGTCGCGCGTGCGCTCGGGCAGGGTTGCCGAGTATGCCATCACATCGGCGAGGTCGATGCCTTCGTCGCTGTCGAAATCGTAGTCGGGTTCGTGGGCGGCGCAATCGAGTACCGACAGTGCGTCCCACGCCTCGCTAACACTGTCGAGGCTCACCGACGACCGTTCGATGCGGTTGCGGGTAGCGATGTTAAGACAGCGGTTGCGGACGCTGCGGAAGAGGTATGCCTGCACCCGCGAGCGGGAGATGACGGCACGGCGGTCGAGAAATGCGCACAGCACATCGTGGAATATATCCTCTGCCTGCGACGCAAAACGGCTCGCGCCAAAGAATCCGCGAATGTATGCAACAACGCGCGGATAGATTTTGACGACGACCTCGTTTACCTCCTCGTCAGTATATGTAAACAACTGCTCTTCCATCGCTTTACGCTGTAAAGTTACCGTTTTATTTCGAAATTTACCACTCTATTTTTGCGGTGTAACGGTTGCCGAAGTTGTCGGTAACGCGCACCTCGCCCGAGCGAGCATCGGCAGACGGCACCACGCGGAACATATTGCGCGACTTGACAGGTGCGCAGTATTTGCGGGTGGTCTTGTTGGTTACGTTTGCGTACAACGCCTCGTAGTCGTAGTCGGTGGCGGAGAATTGCTCCATATCGGCGACCTTTGCGCCATTTTCCCACCACTCGGCACGGCTCCAACCGTCGCCATAGTTCCAGATATTGGCTACGACCGAACGCCCGTCGGTACGGGCAGGTGCATAGAGGCGCATCTGGTAGTCGCGTTCGCGACCGACACTCTTGTAGTACCACGAGAGCGAATCGCCACGCACCTGTGCGACCATATAGCCCTGCGGTGTACCGTCGTGATTGAGGTATTTGTTCAGTCGCAACGCTCCCGTCGAGCGCGAAACGAGTATGCTCGACACGTTGTCGAGCCCCTTGCCCTTGCCTGCGTAGTTGTAGAGGTAGTTCTCGTGGTTGTGTCCTGCCCACGAATAGACGCGCTTGTAACTGCCCAGCAGTTCGGCATAGCGGGCATAGTTGAGATTCTTGGTCGAATAGGTGTTCACCTTTTTGAAGAGTTGCGAGTGTTCGCAGACCACTATGGTGCGCTCCTTCGGCACATCGCGCAAGTCGTTTTCGAGCCAGCGCATGGCACGTTCCTCCAAACCCGAGCGGTAGTGGCTTTGTGCAGACGGGCGGTTATAGACGATGTCGGACAGCACAATGTAGTGAATGCGCCCGATGTCGAACGAGTAGTTGAGCGGACCGATATAGGTTTCAAAATACATCGTGCCGAGCGACGAATCGAAGAGCGTCGTCTGGTCGTAGTCGTGGTTGCCCATAACGTTGAACATCGGCGCACCGAAGGTGGCGGAGATGTCTATGTAGTCGTCGTAGGCAGTCATAAAGTTATAGACCAAGTCGCCGAGGTCGATGGCATAGCATGGCTCCGAGAGCGTTTTGCGCAGAGCCTCCATATCGGGTGCAACGGCATCGCGGTAAGCCTCTGCCGAGCCGTCAACGCCGTAGGGGCGCATCTGCGGGTCGGCGACCATAATCATCGTATAGTCGTCGGTTGCCGCCGTGCGCGGAGCGAGGCGGAAATCTGCCATCACGGCACGCTCGTGGCGGGCAATACGGCGGAAGAATTGCGGTTGTCCGTTGCGAACGGGCATTTCGTATCCCGACGGTACGGAGAGATAGACGAATTTTGCCGCGGAGAGGTCGCTCTTCATGGCGTAGCAACCATAGCCGTCGGTCGTGGTGCACTGTTCGCCGTCGCTCACCTTGATGCCTGCAATCGGCATACCGTCGGTATCGAATACACGACCGAAGATGTTGGAGCCGTCGGACATAGGTTCGGCACTCTCGGCATAGTCATCGACATATTCGCCACCGACCTCTGCCGTTTGGCAGGCTCCGCACATCTTGCCACAACGACCGCCTACCGCAGAGACCTCTCCGCGGTTGGCGCAATCGCGCATCATCACTTTCGCCTGCTCCGAGCCCGACAGCCAGCCGACAACGCCGCCTGTATGT
>JBNMLI010000242.1:0-2295 GCA_050874765.1 Alistipes sp. | reverse complement strand
GCCGACCGCCATCACCGAGCAAATCGGCAAGCACCGTCCGAACGATAAAATTAAAATTTCCGCAAAAAGAGGCGATTCACTGAAACATTTCGATGTCGTTTTGCGTAATAAGGCGGGTAAAACAGACCTGCTGACCAAAGAGGACGTCGATGTTGTCGAGGTTTTGGGCGGAAGGTTTGTCGATGCAGGTGCGAAGTTGTGCAAGAGCCTCGATATTCGCGGCGGAGTGCAGGTAGCATCGGTTAAGCGCGGAGGTTTGCTCGACAGAGCGCGCGTCCGCGAGGGTTTTGTCATCACTCACATAAACGACAGGGCGGTGCATTCGACCACCGACCTCGCTTCGTTGTCCGACAAAATCCGCTCCATCGACGGCATTTACCCCAACGGTCGTGCGGCAAGTTACGTTGTTGTCGAATAGGCGTGGCTCGCGGCGCAGGCAAAAGCGATTTTTATAAGAAGATTAGTTATATAGATTTAAGATGCGTCAATTAAAGATTACGAAGTCCATCACCAACCGCGAGAGCGCGTCGTTGGACAAGTACTTGCAGGAGATAGGCAAGGAGGAGCTCATCACGGTCGAGGAGGAGGTTGAACTCGCCCAGCGAATCCGTAAGGGCGACCAAGAGGCTTTGGAGAAGCTTACGAAAGCCAACCTGCGATTTGTGGTTTCGGTAGCAAAGCAGTACCAAAATCAGGGTTTGAGCCTGCCCGACCTTATCAACGAGGGCAACTTGGGACTTATAAAGGCTGCCGAGAAATTCGATGAAACACGAGGATTCAAATTCATATCCTATGCCGTGTGGTGGATTCGTCAATCTATTTTGCAGGCACTGGCAGAGCAGTCGCGTATCGTGCGTCTGCCACTGAATCAGGTCGGCTCGCTCAACAAAATCAACAAGGCTCTTGCCCGCTTCGAGCAGGAACACGAGCGTACCCCGTCGCCCGAGGAGTTGGCAAACGAATTGGAGTTGCCGAAGGAGAAGGTTACCGACACGCTGCGCGTTGCAGGTCGCCACATCTCGGTCGATGCTCCGTTTGCCGATGGCGAGGACAACTCGTTGCTGGACGTACTCGTAAACCCCGATTCGCCTAACGCCGACAAGGGGCTGATTAACGAGTCGCTCTCGACCGAAATCGAGCGCGCACTCGAAACCCTTACCGAGCGTGAGCGCGATATTATCCGCTACTTCTTCGGTATCGGTTGCTCCGAGATGACGCTCGAAGAGATTGGCGAGAAGTTCGACCTCACGCGCGAGCGTGTGCGTCAGATTAAGGAGAAGGCAATCCGCCGCCTCCGCCACTCGTCGCGCAGCAAATTGCTCCAATCCTATTTGGGCTAATCGCGGTCGCTATGCACAAACGCCGATGGACAAGTTCCATCAGCGTTTTTTTCGTTTTCTCGGCAAAAATTGTTAATTTTGCACTCCGCTCCATTGCGGCAACAACTACACACACAACACATCATCTATGGCAAGAGTGGTAATAGGACTTTCGGGTGGCGTCGATTCGTCGGTGGCTGCGTATCTGCTCAAACAACAGGGACACGAGGTCGTCGGACTATTTATGCGCAACTGGCACGACACGACGGGAACGCTCGAAGGCGACTGTCCGTGGCACGACGACCAAGTATTTGCCGAACTGGTTGCCAAGCGGTTGGACATTCCGTTCCACTATGTCGATTTGTCGGCAGAGTACCGCAAGCGCGTGGTCGATTATATGTTTGCCGAGTATGAGCGCGGACGCACGCCGAACCCCGATGTACTGTGCAATCGCGAAATCAAATTCGATGTTTTCCTGAAAGAGGCTCTGAAACTCGGTGCGGAGTTCGTCGCCACGGGACACTACTGTCGCAAGGAGGAGCGCGTGATTGACGGACGCACATCGTATGCGCTGTTGGCAGGCACCGACCCCAACAAGGACCAGAGCTATTTCCTCTGCCAACTCTCGCAAGAGCAGTTGCGCTACGCGCTGTTCCCCGTCGGCGATATGCTCAAACCCGAGGTGCGCCGCATAGCCGAGGAGCAACACCTTGCCACCGCCAAGCGCAAGGATTCGCAGGGTATCTGCTTTGTCGGCAAGGTCGATTTGCCCGTATTTCTGCAACAAAAACTCGCCGCCAAGCACGGAAACATACACGAAATACTCCCCTCGTGGAGCAAATACGCCCGCTACAACGAGCAGACCGACCTCGCTGCACTTGCCGAACCGTTCCACTACACCGTGCGCGACGGCAAGAAAATCGGCGAACACAACGGTGCGCACTTCTACACCATCGGTCAGCGCAAGGGGCTGGGC
>JBNMLI010000241.1:0-2334 GCA_050874765.1 Alistipes sp. | reverse complement strand
GCATCTCCATTCCGAGTGGTGTTACCTCGATTGGTAACACTGCATTTCAATGTTGCTCCGCTCTGCGCAGCATAACGTTGCCCGACAGCGTTACGGAAATCGGATATTTGGCATTCGATGGTTGTACCGCCTTGGAGGCATTCTATGGCAAATATGCCACATCTGACAACCGTGCCATCATATTCAACGGCGAACTGCTGGCTGTCGCTCCGGTCGGGATTGCAGACTATACGGTCCCTACCGATGTTACGTCGATTGGTAGCAACGCATTCTTGTGCAGTACCTCTCTGTCGAGCGTAACCATTCCCGACAGCGTCGTTTCGATTGGTGGCGGAGCATTCGGCGGCTGTACCTCCATGAAGGCGTTTTACGGCAAATATGCCACACAGGATAACCGCTGCCTTATATCGAACGGCAAATTGCTGGCATTCGCTCCTGCCGGACTGTCGGAATGTGTTGTTCCCGAAGGGATTAAAGAACTTGGCTGGGGCGTATTTCTGGGCTTC
The DNA here is from genome assembly GCA_050874765.1 of Alistipes sp. Taxonomy (GTDB): domain Bacteria; phylum Bacteroidota; class Bacteroidia; order Bacteroidales; family Rikenellaceae; genus Alistipes. The sequence continues at coordinate 1,828 of JBNMLI010000241.1, read as the reverse complement.
GACTCACTGACGAGCATAACCCTTCCCACCACTCTTACCAAGGTCGGCACTATCGTATTCTATAATTGTACAGGCCTTGCGAAAGTGTATTGCAAACCTGCCGCTCCGCCGACATTGGACTACGATGCCTTCAACACTGCTTCACCCGATATCAAAATATATGTGCCTCGCGCATCGGTAGATACATACAAATCTGCCAAGGGCTGGAAATCCTATGCGACGAAAATCAATGGCTGCGACTTCTAAACCGACTAAAACCGCAAACAGACACATACACACCTCGGGTCGAATCCCCGATATAACCCCCGACCGTATCGGTCGCATAAACGAAACAATATGAAAAAATTTCTATTATTTCCACTTTTCGCCATCTCCGTTGCAATGGTTATGGCCTCTTGCGGCAAGGACGACACAGTCATCGACCGCGATTTCGACAACCTGCCTGCCTTGTCAGACCCGACCGATGTCTGCTCGGGTATGGACGACAAGACATTTCAGGAGTACTGCATCTTGCATTTCGATGCCGACGGCGACGGCAAACTCTCTCCCGAGGAGTGCGCTGCGGTAACGGCCATTTCGTGCAACAACCTGTCCATATACTCATTCAAGGGCATCGAGCAATTCGTCAATCTCGAAACTTTCACATGTACGGGCAACAAGCGAATCAAGACCATCGAACTGCGTTATAACAAAAAACTCATCTCCATTCCCGTGGGCGCATTCCGCGGTTGTGCCGCTTTGAAGAGCATCGCCATTCCCGACAGCGTTACATCTATCGGCAAATATGCGTTCGATGATTGCGTCGCCCTGACCGACGTAACCATCGGCACCGCCACCGCATCACTCGGCGATTATGCGTTCCGCGGCTGTACAGCCCTTAAAACCATCACTCTTCCCGACGACCTTGTATCTATCGGCGTAGATGCGTTCCGCGATTGCACCGCCTTGAAAAGCATCACCATTCCCGACGGCGTTACCTCGATTGGCAAGTCCGCCTTTTATAATTGCACCGCTTTGGCGAGTGCAACAATCGGCATTGGCATTGACGCGATTCCCGAACTCTTGTTCAAAGACTGCACCGCATTGGCAAGCGTAACAATCGGTACCGGTGTTACGTCGATTGGCGAATCGGCTTTTAACGGGTGCTTCGTACTGAAAGCAATCACTCTCCCCGAAGGTGTCGCCTCGATTGGACAGTCTGCATTCGGGGCTTGCACCTCTCTGCAAAGCATCGTTATTCCCGATAGCGTCAAAAAAATAGAAATGAGCGCATTTATACAGTGCAATGCTTTGCGAAGCGTTACCATCGGCAAGGGTGTCGAAGCGATTGCCGATTATCTATTCAGTAATTGCACCTCTCTGCAAAGCCTTGTCATTCCCGACAATGTTACTTCGATTGGCAGGGAGGCGTTCTCTTATTGTACACAACTTGCAAGCGTAACAATCGGCAATGGCGTTACCCATATCGGCGAGCGGGCATTCGCTCGGTGTGCCGCTTTGACGAGCGTTACAATGGGCGAGCGGGTCGCCTCGATTGACAGTAGCGCATTTTATAGATGTATTGCCCTGCAAAACGTCGTTCTCTCCGATGCCGTTACCTCGCTTGGCGATTACGCATTCTATAATTGCGAATCCCTGACGACCATCACCCTCCCCGTCGGCATCAAATATATTAACGAGGCCGCATTCTGCTATTGTACCTCCCTGTCGAGCATCACCATTCCCGACAGTGTCGTTTCGATTGGCGAGTCGGTATTCGGCGGTTGTACCTCCATGAAGGCATTTTACGGGAAATATGCCACGTCCGATAACCGCTGCCTCATATCGG
>JBNMLI010000240.1:0-2350 GCA_050874765.1 Alistipes sp. | reverse complement strand
GAGCAGTCTGGGTGAGGAGGTTCGCCACCGCACCGACGCGCTCGACGCACTCGGCAACACCACTGCCGCTACGGGTAAGGGTTTTGCGATAGGTTCTGCCGCACTGACGGCACTCGCGTTGCTCGCTTCGTACATCGAGGAGATTAAAATCGGCTTGCAGCACATCGGTCAGACGGTGCTTACGATGGCAGACGGCTCGACCGTGGAGGTTGCAAAGGCTTCGATTCTCGACTTTATGGATTACTATCAAATCAATCTGATGAACCCGATTGTATTGGTCGGTATGTTCATCGGTGCGATGATGTCGTTCCTCTTCTGCGGACTTACGATGAATGCCGTGGGTCGTGCAGCCGAGAGTATGGTTGTCGAGGTACGTCGTCAGTTCCGCGAAATCAAGGGCATTCTGACGGGCGAGGCTACGCCTGACTATGCTCGTTGCGTAGAGATTTCGACACGCGGTGCGCAGCGCGAGATGGTATTCCCGAGCCTTATGGCGATTATCGTCCCAATCCTTATCGGTATCGTATTCGGCGTTGCAGGCGTTATGGGTCTGCTGGTCGGCGGATTGAGTTCGGGCTTCGTGTTGGCTATCTTCATGGCGAACTCGGGCGGTGCATGGGACAATGCCAAAAAGTTCATCGAGGACGGCAATTTCGGCGGTAAAGGCTCGGAGAGCCACAAGGCTACCGTCGTAGGCGATACGGTCGGCGACCCGTTCAAGGATACGTCGGGTCCGTCGCTCAACATTCTCATCAAGTTGATGTCGATGGTGTCGATTGTCATGGCGGGTTTGACCGTGGCATTCCACATCTTCTAACAGCCGATAACGGCAAACAAAAAAAACAGCAGGCTCCGCGAAAGCGGGGTCTGCTGTTTTTATTATGAGAATACCGTATTTTACAATTTGAAGCGGAACTTGCGGACGCGAGAGGCGGGACGGTCGAGGATTTCGCGCTCGACGATGCCCGTGAGCACATCGGGCGCATCGTGCCAGCGGTTGGCGCGGAACAGGCGGCGATAGGTGGTCAGGTGGGCATACATCTCGCTCCACCGTTCGCGCCAGTCGCGCGGAAAGCGCAGTGTGTGCAGTACCGTAGCCGAGTTGGAGAGGATACGCGCCTCCTTGTTGGCACTTTGGTGGAACCACTCCACGCGCACACGCGGAGCGAGGCGTTGGAGGGCGCGGGCAAAACCGCGACCGCCGTTGTTGCTCTCGATGTAGGCTATGCGCGTCTGCGTGCGGCAGAGCATCTCGCCCACCATAGGCTCGGTCGTCTCCATAGGTGCGCGCGAATAGACGGCATCGTAGAGGTAGATGACCCCGTCCGTATCGACGGCATAGCAGAGCGAGCAGAGGTAGTCGTCGCCCGTGTCGGCGGTGTCGGTGTAGTTGCCCCAACGGAGTATGTCGGTGGGCAGAGTGTCGTATTCGGCAAACGAATCGCCATAGAGCAAGCCCTCGCGCGAGGAGGGGTGGCCCTGATACATACACTCGAAGCGGAGCGGGTCGAGCCGCTGTTTGGCGCGCAGGAGTTTGATGCTGTGTCGCTCCTCCCACAGGGCTTCGCCGGAGTGGCGCATATCGAGGGCTGTGGGCGGCGAGCATTTGATTGCCTCGAAATTGAGGTGTACCCACGCATCGGCAGGCAGGGTGTCGATTTGTCGCCAGTCGTGCAGTTCGATGACACGCTCGCGGCGGCACAGTTCGCCGATTAAATCCTCGTCGTGCCAGCGCGTGAAGACTATAAGTTCGCGCGAATCGTTGTGCATACGGGTGCGGACGACAGATGTGTACCACTCCCAGCAATTTTCGCGCACGATGGGCGAGTTTGCCTCCATAGCATCTTTATAGAGGTCGTCCAATATGAAGCAATCGACGCGGTTGCCCGTCAGCGAGCCTTCGCGCCCGACCGACATCAGCGCACCCGCGTGGCCGACAATCTCGACCTCGTCGGCGGTGCGGACATAGTCGGCAGGTTTGGAGCCGCGCTTGATGGTCGTGGCAGGGAACATCGCGGCATACTCGTCGGACTCCAAGATGCGTTGGACGCGGCGGTTGAATTTGTTGGCGAGCGATGCCGAGTAGGAGGCAATCGCTATGCGCAAATCGGGATTCAGCCCGAGCATATAGGCGGGCAGAAGAGTGGTCGCGCCGACGCTCTTGCCGTGCTGGGGCGGCATGGTTACGATGAGGTGTCGAATGCGGGCATCGGCGAACGCCTGCAAGAGATAGTAGTAGGAGTCGTGGAACTGTTTGATTTCGAGGAACGGATAGACCTTGCGGGCAAAGGCGGTGAAGGTCGGCGCAAAATGGTTGCGGACGGCGGCGGGCAGGGTCGATATGTATGGT